>NZ_JARHXC010000319.1:0-1364 GCF_029222405.1 Microbacterium sp. Kw_RZR3
TGAGGAGCGGTGGCGTCAGACCAGGTCGCGCCAGTCCACGACGTCGGTGTCGGTCGTCGGCACCTCGCCCGTCGCGGGGGCATCGGCGTCGGACACCGTCGGCAGCGACATCGTGTCGGTCGGCGGGCCCATGACGGTGGCCTCGTCGCGGCGGTGGCGCAGGACGTCGTCGATGTACGACGACACGACCTCGGCGAGCGGCACGGACCGGCCGCGCGCCTGCGACATGTACCAGCGGTGCTCGAGAACCTGGTGGAAGACCTCGGCGGGCTCGAGCTTGGCGCGCAGGTCGAACGGGATCGCCATGACGATCGGCTCGAAGACGCGCGTGAGCCACTCGTGGGCGACCATCTCTTCGTCCGAACCCAGCCGTGACACGCGGGCGCGGAACTCGTCGAGGTCGTTCAGCAGGCGCCGAGCCTGGTTCTCCTCGACGTCGAGTCCGGTGAGGCGGAGCAGGCGTCGCTGGTGGTGACCGGCGTCGACGACCTTCGGCTGGATGGACACGCGCGTGCCGTCAGGCGTCGTGCTCATCGACATCTCGCCGATGTCGAAGCCGAGGGCGTTCAGACGGTGCACGCGCTCGGTGATGCGCCATGACTCGTCGACGGCGAAGGACTCTTTGTCGGTCAGGGCGCCCCACAGCGAGTGGTACGACGAGACGAGACCGTCGGCGATGGCGACGGCATCCAGTCCGCCCTCCAGACGACCGCCCGCTTCGAGATCCATGATCTCGCCGGCGATGTTCGTCCGCGCGATGTCGAGGTCGTGCGCGCGCTGTCCCGGGCTCAAGCGGTTGCCGTGGAGCTCGCCGGTCTCGGCGTCGACGAGGTAGGCGGCGAACTCGCCGGCGTCGCGGCGGAAGAGGGTGTTCGACAGCGACACGTCACCCCAGTAGAACCCGACGTTGTGCAGACGCACCAGGAGGACGGCCAGGGCGTCGACGAGGCGCGTCGCCGTGTGGGGGCGCAGCACCTGCGTGAACAGGGCGCGGTAGGGGAGCGAGAAGCGCAGGTGCGCGGTGACGAGCGCCGCGGGAAGAGGACGACCCGAGGCGTCGGTGCGTCCCGCGATGACCGCGATCCGATCGACGCACGGGGCGTCGAGGCGGTCGAGGTTGCCGAGCATGTCGTACTCGCGGCGTGCCATCTCTTCGGTGGTCTCCTTGATCGCGACCACGCGTCCGGACAGATTCGCGAAACGCACGAGGTGGCGGGAGATGCCCTTGGGGAGCGCGACGATGTGGTTGCTCGGCCAGTCGGCGAGACCGGTCGACCAGGGGAGCTGCAGCAGCCCCGGGTCGACGGCGCTGGCGGTGATGCGGAGGGATTCGGACACGGTGTCTCCGGGGAAAACAGGTGCGG
>NZ_JARHXC010000031.1:0-32293 GCF_029222405.1 Microbacterium sp. Kw_RZR3
AGCGAACGATCGCGGTGACGCCGCACACGCCGCCGCGCACGCGGCACGAGGACTCCGATCGCTCGACTCCCCCGAGCTGCGCTTGGAGGCCGCCTTCGCCGTCGCCCTGCTCGGAACGGGAACAGACGCCGACGCGATCGACGACATCGATCCCGGCGATCTCGACGAGGAGGGCCGGAGACGTCTCGCGCGCCTCCGAACCGTCGTCGCGGACCGGGGACTCGCGTTGCCGCTGTACGCCGCGACGAAGGGCGATGCGGATGCCGAGATCGAACGGCACCTCGACGATTCGGCGCGCGCCGGGGCGGACTTCGAATGGTCTCGCGCCGCGCACTCCGCCGAGAAGGCCCTCGCGCTGTCGCCCGAACGGAGCGCCACCCACCTGCGCGCGCTTCTGAGCGCCGGCATGGCGGAGACGTTCCGCGGTCGGTGGAGTCGCGCGCGAGAGCACTTCGACGACGTCTTGCGCGTTCTCGACGCACGCCAGCGGCCTTCGGACGTGAGCGCGACCCACCGTCTCAGCGCGATCCTCGTCATGCTCGCGAGCTACCAGCTCGCCGGTGCCGACGGCGGTCCGGTCTCCGCGCGACTCAGCGGCGAGAGGACGGCGGCCGCGCGGGAACACGACGTCGTCGCCCTTCTCCTCGCCGGTATCGCGGCATCCATTTCCCACACCAACCTCGGACGACCGGCCGACGCCCTGCGCGAATGGGAGGCCGTGCGCTCCAAGTCGGCAGGCTCGCTCTCCGGACCCGACGCCGACCTGGCTGAGCTCGGTCTCGCCGAGGCCCTCGCCGCAAGCGGTCGCGTCACTGAGGCACGCGTGCTGCTGTCGCGGATCGAGACGGGCGACAAGCTGCACGTCCGTCACGCTCGCGCGGCTGTGGAGACCACGGTGCTCATGGCCGAAGGTCGCGCGGATGAGGCACGAGCCACCGCGCGAATCGCCGCCGCTTTGTCGGCCGAGCGCGAGGTGCCCCCTGTCCGGATGCGCGATCTGTTCCGACTGCTCGTGCTGGGTGACATCGCGACGTCGGAGACCGCCGAGCTTCGCACGCTTCTGCAAACGACCGATCTCCCCCTCGCCACCGACCTGACCCGTCGGCTCGAGGCGTGGGAGCACGGCGAGGTGCACGACGTCGCGGAAGGGCTGCGCCTGCACCCCTTCTGGTCCGCGGAGGAAGGCGGCCACGGCACGGTGCTCGGGACGATCTCGAGGTTCCCCATCCCGGCGCTGTCCGCGGACCCCTCGCCGCTTCGCGACCTGACGCGGCGGGAGCGCGAGATCGCTCTGCTCGTCGAGCAGGGACACACGAACCGCGAGATCGCCGCGATCCTCTACCTGTCGGTGCGAACAATCGAATCGCACGTGTACCAGGCACGGACGAAGATCGGCGCCGCCACCCGCGGCGAGCTCGGGCGTCTCGTGGCGCAGTGGGAGAACCAGCAGTCCCGCGCGTGAGACGGCGCTCGACCTCTCGAGGACCCGAACGATCGCCGCGTCCGTCGCGGCTCCGCGTCTCGGCTCCACGTCACGACTTCACGTCCCGACCCCACGTCCGGTCCCTCGTCCCGGCTCCACGTCCGGCCCCGCGACCCGGCTCCACGTCACGACTGCACCTCCCGACCCCTCTTCTCGGCTCCCCGTTGCCGGGCGAGTGTGGGGCGAGACGCCGCCGCGGAGTCGGCTTACTCGTCAGGGGTGAAGCGGACCCCCGCGGTCGGTCGGGACGGGCGCGAACGCCCCACACCCACCTCGCGCAGCGCTTGACGCGCAGCACTCAGCGCTACCGATGACGGGTAGCCTCGGCGCGCGAGCTGGCCCGCCAGCCGACGGAGCGCAGCATCATCGTCTTTGCCGCCGACGCTTCGTGCCTTGCTCCGCGCGAAATCGAGAGCGCGCTCCGCGTCGTCATCGGGCATCTCCGCGATGGCAGCGTCCGCGATGTCACGAGGGATTCCGCGCTTCATCAGCGTGGTCGCCACCGCCCGACGGCCCTCGCCTCGACGCTCGACAGCCGAGAGCACGAGCTGTTCGGCGAACACCGCGTCGTTGAGGTAGCCGAGGTCGATGAAACGCTCGATCAGCTCAGTGATCACGACCTCGTCGGCGCCCGGCACTTCACGGACGGCGGTCCGGGCCTCCGAGATCGACAGTGACCGAGATCGCAGCTTGCGCAGGAGGAGCGCCTCTGCACGTTCGCGTACGTCGTCGCCTTGCGGATCGTCGCGTCCTCCGCTGTCGACACGGTCGACGTCGGGCTCGACCGGATGGCCCGCGAGACCGAGACCGAATCGCGAGTCGGTGTCCCGCGCGGGAGCGGAGCTGCAACTCGCGTGACCTCCCGCCGGGTGAGCGGATGAACGGCTGCCACCGAAGAGCGGGATCACGGGCGCGAGAGACTCGTCCCCGTGATCCTCGGGGGCACCGAGACCGCCGGGCGCGTAGGCCGCGCCGTCCGCGCCGGGGCCACCGGTCGTCGGGCCCGGGCCACCGTCGACGGACGAGAGTCCGCCGCGGCGACCCGGGCGCTGACCGTCGACCATCAGGCCGGGCGGCGGGCCGCGAGCTCGTCGGCCGCGGGCTCGGCCGACGCCGCCGGGGCACCACCGATGCCGAGCTTGTTCTTGATCTTCGACTCGATCTCGGCCGCGACGTCGGCATTCTTGATGAGGAAGTTGCGCGCGTTCTCTTTGCCCTGGCCGAGCTGCTCGCCCTCGTAGGTGTACCAGGCACCCGACTTCTTCACGATGCCGTGCTCGACACCGAAGTCGATCAGGCTGCCCTCGCGCGAGATCCCCACGCCGTACAGGATGTCGAATTCCGCCTGCTTGAAGGGGGGGGCCATCTTGTTCTTCACAACCTTGACGCGCGTACGGTTACCCACAGCTTCCGTGCCGTCCTTCAGCGTCTCGATACGGCGGATGTCGAGTCGCACCGACGCGTAGAACTTGAGCGCCTTACCTCCGGCCGTCGTCTCGGGGGAACCGAAGAAGACACCGATCTTCTCGCGCAGCTGGTTGATGAAGATGGCCGTGGTCTTGGTCGTGTTGAGTCCACCGGTCAGCTTGCGCAGCGCCTGCGACATCAGGCGCGCCTGCAGACCGACGTGCGAGTCACCCATCTCACCCTTGATCTCGGCCTCCGGCACGAGAGCGGCGACCGAGTCGATCACGACGAGGTCGATCGCGCCCGACCGGATCAGCATGTCGGCGATCTCGAGCGCCTGCTCACCGGTGTCGGGCTGCGACACGAGCAGGGCGTCGATGTCGACACCGAGCTTCTTCGCGTACTCGGGGTCGAGAGCGTGCTCGGCGTCGATGAACGCGGCGATACCGCCGGCGCGCTGCGCGTTGGCGATGGCATGAAGGGTGAGGGTGGTCTTACCGGACGACTCGGGTCCGTAGATCTCGATGATGCGGCCGCGGGGAAGACCGCCGATGCCGAGGGCCACGTCGAGGGCGACCGAACCGGTGGGGATGGTCTCGATCGGGGCGCGGTCGTCGCTGCCCAGTCGCATGACCGAGCCCTTTCCGAACTGCCGGTCGATCTGCGCAAGGGCCGACTCGAGGGCCTTTTCGCGCTCTGCGGGTGAGGGCATGACGTCTTCTTTCTGCTCGCGTTCCGTCGCCTATAGGCTGTCGCGCTCCGCACCGACGGTGAGGATGCCCGACAAGGCGTTCAGAGTGTCGTTCGACGTCGTCCACGTTAGAGAGGGCCTCCGACATTGGTGTCGAGAGAACCCCTCGATGGGGATGGATCGGCCGATCACTCCGATGTGAAGGAGCCTACGCTCCTATCGAACGAAAATTCGATGACACGCCGCAACATCGAACGCGAGTACCGAAACCGCGACCGCCGACGGAAGCGGCTGCACTTTCGCGGCAGGTGCGCCCGCGAGAGAGCTGTGCCCGATGTGTACCCCTAGCGGCGACGGGGGTCGAGCCGCCCCACGCCGTATCTCCGCTCGGGCGGCACATCCGTCTCGGCGCAAAGGGCGAGCCACACCTCGCGCGGGTCGACGCCCGCTGCGAGCGCCTCCGCAGGTGTTCGGCCACCGACCGCCGACAGCACGAGGTCGGTCATCAAAGAGCCACCGCGCGCGCCGAACTCATCGGCGACGGCACGGTCGAATTCGCTACGACGCATGCGGTCGGCTGGGACCGATCAGCGCAACGAGAGTTCGGGCTCGACCTCGGCGACGAGGTCGTCGGGAACGATGTCGGGGAAGGTCTGGAGCCCCTCGAGCACCGAAAGGCGGTCGCCGACCTCGCGCATGATCGACGAAATGGGAACGTCGAGCGCCTCGGCGACCGACGCGAGGATCTCGCTCGACGCTTCTTTCTGGCCGCGCTCCACCTCACTGAGGTAGCCGAGAGCCACGCTCGCGCGGCTGGCGACCTGGCGGAGGGTACGCCCCTTCTGCTGGCGGAGGTCACGCAGGACTTCGCCGATCTCTTGACGAACCAGGATCATTTCGGGCCCCTCCTCACTGCTGATTCCGACGCTGTCCGGAGTGGACAACCGTACAACACCATGTGGTCACCCTAATGCCGCGCGCTGGGCAGTGGATGGGAATCGCTGATCAAAACCCATCTCTGTCATCATTTGTTCCCGCTCGGCGCGGTCAGAGGGCCGCGAGCGTACGCCGCACCGCGATTCGGGCGGCTTCTCGACGGATCCGATCCCGATCCCCCGCGATGACGAGGGAGTCGACGCTGGTCCCCAGCGGGGTCGAGACGCCGATGTGCACCGTGCCCACCACGTGACCGTCCTGCGTCTCAGGACCCGCTACTCCGGTCGTCGCCACTCCGACGTCGGCGGGCACCCCGTCGCGCCCCAGAACGTCTCGGACGCCGCGCGCCATCTGCCGGGCGACGCGAGGATGCACGGCGCCGTGCGCGTCGAGAAGCGCCGCATCGACCCCGAGAACGCTCTGCTTCACGTCAGTCGCGTACGCCACGACTCCCCCGCGTACCACACGCGACGCCCCGGGGACGTCGACGAGTGACGACACGACGAGCCCACCCGTGAGCGACTCCGCGACCGCGATGGTCCAGCCGAGCTCGGCGAGGCGCTCGAGCAGCAACGCAGCGCTTCCCCGCGGATCTGTGATCAGCGTCTCGTCGAAGTCCTCGGGGATGCCGTGGCTCATCGCGACCTCCGTGCTGTGCGCGCTGCTCGAACCTCCGTCACGACGTAGTCGATCCCGGAGGCGATCGTGAGGATCACCGCGACCGTCATCGTCACCACTCCGGCCCACCACACGGTGGAGCGCCAGGCCGCGGCATCCGAGAGGCCGGCGAAGGGTAGGAGAGCGATCGAGAGCGCGACGGCCTGCGCAACGGTCTTGAGCTTGCCCATCCACGCGGCGGCGAGCACGTGGTCGCTGACCACCATGAACCGGTAGACGGTGATTCCCACCTCGCGGACGAGGACGACGATGGTGACCCACCAGTCCAGCTCTCCGAGGATCGAGAGTCCCACGAACGCCACGCCCGTGAGCGCCTTGTCGGCGATCGGGTCGAGGAGCTTGCCGAGGTCGCTGACGATGTCGTACTTGCGGGCGATGTAGCCGTCGATCCCATCCGTGGCGATCGCGACGATGAAGACGATGCCGGCCGCCCAGCGCAGCGCCCCGCCCGCCCCGCCGTCGGCGAGGAGCATCCACAGGAAGACCGGTGCGCACAGGATGCGCGCGATCGTGATCGCGTTCGGCAGCTGCGGGTGAACGGCCATCAGTCGCGACCCGTCAGCTGCCAGGCGTCTTCCGACCCCTCATCGTCGTCGGCCACCGGAACACCCTCGAACTGGGCTTCGATCGGGTCGGATCCGTAGCGATCGTCGGATGCCGCGGGCTCGGGAGCCTCGTCGCCTCGCAGACGCGCGAGAACCGCGGGGAGCTGCTCATTCGTCACGAGAACGTCCCGAGCCTTCGATCCTTCGGACGGCCCGACGATCTCGCGCGATTCGAGAAGGTCCATCAGCCGGCCCGCTTTCGCGAATCCGACGCGGAGCTTTCGCTGGAGCATCGACGTCGAGCCGAACTGGGTCGAGACGACGAGTTCAGCCGCCGCGAGCAGGAGTTCGAGGTCGTCGCCGATGTCGGCATCGATCTCCTTCTTCTCGGCCGCAGCCTGGACATCGGAGCGATACTCCGGGCGCGCCTGCTGGGTGACGTGAGCGACGACCTTCTCGATCTCCTGTTCACTGACCCATGCCCCCTGCACGCGCAGCGCCTTCGACGCCCCCATCGGCAGGAAGAGCCCGTCGCCCTGGCCGATGAGACGATCCGCGCCGGGCTGATCGAGGATGACGCGGGAGTCGGTGACGCTGGTCACCGCGAACGCGAGTCGCGAGGGGACGTTGGCCTTGATCAGACCCGTCACGACGTCGACGGAAGGACGCTGGGTCGCCAGGACGAGGTGGATGCCACTGGCTCGGGCGAGCTGAGTGATGCGGACGATCGAATCCTCGACGTCGCGCGGCGCGACCATCATGAGGTCCGCGAGCTCGTCGACGACGACCAGCAGGTAGGGGTAGGGCTTGAGAACGCGCTCGCTCCCCGCGGGCAGCTGGATCTCGCCGGCGACGACCGCCTTGTTGAAGTCGTCGATGTGGCGGAATCCGAACGACGCGAGGTCGTCGTACCGCATGTCCATCTCTTTCACGACCCATTGGAGAGCCTCGGCGGCCTTCTTGGGGTTCGTGATGATCGGGGTGATGAGGTGCGGAACACCGGCATAGGAGGTGAGCTCCACGCGCTTCGGGTCGATGAGCACCATGCGCACGTCCGACGGCTTCGCCCGCATGAGCAGGCTCGTGATCATCGAGTTGACGAAGCTCGACTTTCCCGAGCCGGTGGACCCCGCGACGAGAAGGTGGGGCATCTTCGCGAGGTTCGCGACGACGAAGCCACCACCGACGTCCTTGCCGACGCCGATCGTCATCGGGTGCGTCGACGAGGTCGCCGCATCGGAGCGCAGGATGTCGCCGAGCGTCACGATCTCGCGATCCGCGTTGGGAATCTCGACACCGATCGCGCTCTTGCCGGGGATCGGCGCGAGGATGCGCACCTCGTTGGAGGCGACCGCGTAGGCGATGTTGTTGGTCAGCGCCGTGATGCGTTCGACCTTGACACCCGGACCGACCTCGATCTCGTACTGCGTCACGGTCGGACCACGCGAGAAGCCGGTCACCCGCGCGTCGACCTTGAACTGCTCCATGACGCTCTCGATCGCCTTCACGACGGCGTCATTGGCAGCGGAACGGGCCTTGGGGGGTGTGCCCGTGGCAAGGGCGGTGACGGCAGGCAGCCGGTAGTTGGCCGACGGTGGAGCACCGGCGTTGTCGCCCCCGAGTCCCGAGATGCCGGGCATGTCGTCGTCGGGGAGATCGTCGAC
This sequence comes from Microbacterium sp. Kw_RZR3, assembly GCF_029222405.1. NCBI lineage: Bacteria > Bacillati > Actinomycetota > Actinomycetes > Micrococcales > Microbacteriaceae > Microbacterium > Microbacterium sp. Kw_RZR3. The sequence continues at coordinate 7,405 of NZ_JARHXC010000031.1, forward strand.
GGGCGAATCGTCGTGAAGACCGCGGCCACTCGCCGCCTTCGCCAGAGTGGCGGCGTCAAAGACCTCCGTCAGGGCGTCGGGGGTGGGGACAGGCGGCGACGGCGGACGTACGGGCGCGGTGACCTGCTCCGGAGCGACGACGGGCGATTCGAAGCCCCCTTGCGGCGTTCCCGGGGTGAGCAGCTCGGTGAGGTCGTCGGAGCCAAGGGACCCGTCGACGTCTTCTTCGCGACCGGACTTGTTCCGACGCCACCAGGGCAGTGACTTCTCGACCGGCTCGTCGTCGGAGTCATCAGCGGGGAGCGCCTTTGTCGTGGCCGTACCGTCGCGCGCCTCGAGTTCTGCCCGCTCTGCTCCGAACAGCCAGGCGTAAAGCTCGCCGAGGCGGCGTCCGATGCGGTTCGGCGGCGTCTTGGTCAGGATCAACACACTCAACACCGCGAGCAGCGACAGCGCGATGAATGCCCCAACTTCCGTTAGGAGCAGTGCGAGGGGTTCACCCACGATCCACCCGGCAATGCCGCCCGCGGGGCTCAGGACAGGCGGCCCGCCGTTGCTTGGCGCGGGACGCCCGCCCGCGACGTGGCAGAACCCGGCGAGAACGATGACGAAGAGCCCGAATCCTATTCCTACGCGGCCGTTGTCATGGACCGATGAGGGATGCCGAAACAGCCAGCCCGCGAGCAGCAACAACAGAACGGGAAGCACAAAAGCAACTCGTCCGAAGAGCATGCCGAAGCTGTAGGCGCTGATGAGAGCTGCCGCATCCGTACCGATGAAGAACCACTCGACCACCGCGCCGAGCGCAGCGAGCACCACCAGGAAGAACGGGAAACCGTCGCGCCGCTGATCGCGCTCGAGGTTCTCGAAGCCGAAGGCCCGGAACATCCCTCCCACGCCGTGGGCGACCGCCATCCAGGCGCGCACGACGATGGACGGCTTCTCGGGCTCATCGACATAGCGCTTTGGCGCGGGCGCCGAGCGCTTGGCCGCGGGCGCCGCGGCTTTGGATCGCGGCGTCCCCTTCGCGGGGGCGCGACCGCCGGAGGGGGACGAGGTACGAGCCATGGTTCCACGGTAGGCGGGACCACCGACATTCGGGCGTACCGACGCGGGCTTCAGCGCAGTCGCTTCACCATGACGTCACGCCCGATTCCTTTGCGCACCACGGCGAATCCCTCGGACCGATACAGCGAGACGGCGTAGTTGTCGCGCTCGACGCTGAGGCTGATACGGGCGTACCCCTGCGCCCGCGCGTGGTCGACGAGCCGCTGAAGGAGAGCGCGTCCGACCCCGTGCGCGCGCCAGACCGGCCGCACGCCGATGATGAGCTCAGGTACACCGGTTCCGACCCAGCCGAAGCCGGGCTCGTCGCGCGGCAGCATGCGGTACCACGCGGCTCCGATGGGTTCGCCTCCCGGCGATTCGGCGACGAAACCGGCGTCGCCGGGTCGCAGCCATCCCGCGATGTATCGGCGGTACTCGGCGCTGCTCAGGATCTCGTGACGCGGGCGCACCGCGCCGGCGCGCCAGGTCGCAGCCTCGACCGTCATGTCGGCGAGGAAGGCGCCGTCGGATGGGAGCGCCGCGCGGATCGGGAGAGCGGGCATGCCCGCATGATAGCGGGGAACGACGGAGCGCCACGGGCGAACCCGTGACGCTCCGGAGGGGATCAGGCCTCGATGATCAGCGGCACGATCATGGGGCGCCGACGCAACGACTGATTCACCCAACGCCCGATGGTACGGCGCACGACCTGCGACAGGGCGTGGTTGTCACGCACGCCGGACTGCGCGGCCTCGGTGAGGGCCGCCGCGATCTTGGGCTTGACGCTCTCGAAGACCGAGTCGTTCTCGGCGACGCCACGCGCGTGGATGTCGGGTCCGGACACGATCTTGCCGGTTGCCGAGTCGACGACCACGATCACCGAGATGAAGCCCTCTTCACCGAGGATGCGACGGTCCTTGAGATCGGCATCCGTGATGGCACCCACCGACGACCCGTCCACGTAGACGAAACCGATGTCGAGCTGACCGACGACCGTCGCGACGCCGTCGCGCAGGTCGACGACTGTCCCGTTCTCACCGAGGATCGTGTTCTGTTCGGGGATCCCGGTCTCCTGGGCCAGCTTCGCGTTGGCCATCAGATGCCGGTACTCGCCGTGCACGGGCAGCACGTTCTTGGGCTGGAGGATGTTGTAGCAGTACAGCAGCTCGCCCGCGGCGGCGTGACCCGACACGTGCACCTTGGCGTTGCCCTTGTGCACCACGGTCGCACCGAGCTTGGTGAGGCCGTCGATCACGCGGTAGATCGCGTTCTCGTTTCCGGGGATCTGGCTGGATGCCAGGATGATCGTGTCGCCCTCGCCCGGCTCGATCGCGTGGTCGAGGTTGGCCATGCGGCTGAGCACCGCCATCGGCTCGCCCTGCGAACCGGTCGACATGTAGACGATTCTGTCGTCGGGAAGGTCGCGAGCCTTCTTGTAGTCGATGAGCACGCCGTCGGGGACGTTCAGGTAGCCGAGATCGGCGGCGATGCCCATGTTGCGCACCATGCTGCGCCCGAGCAGCGCGACGCGACGACCGTTGGCGTGCGCGGCGTCAAGCACCTGCTGCACGCGGTGCACGTGGCTGGAGAAGCTCGCCACGACCACGCGGCGAGGCGCCTTGGCGATCACCTGGTCGAGCACGGGGCCGATGCCCCGCTCCGTCGGGGTGAAGCCGGGCACGTCGGCGTTCGTGGAGTCGACCAGGAAGAGATCGACGCCCTCTTCGCCGAGGCGGGCAAACGCGCGCAGGTCGGTGATGCGGCCGTCGAGCGGCAGCTGGTCCATCTTGAAGTCGCCGGTGGCCAGCGCGAGGCCCGCGGGCGTGCGGATCGCGACGGCCAAGGCATCCGGGATCGAGTGGTTCACCGCGATGAACTCGAGGTCGAAGGGACCCACCTGTTCGCGCTGGCCCTCCTCCACCGTCAGCGTGAACGGCCGGATGCGGTGCTCCTTGAGCTTCGCCTCGATCAGGGCGAGCGTGAGTCCCGAGCCGATGAGGGGGATGTCGGCCTTCAACTTCAGCAGGTACGGGACCGCGCCGATGTGGTCTTCGTGGCCGTGCGTGAGCACGACGCCGACGATGTCGTCGAGTCGGTGCTTGATGGGCTCGAAGTCCGGCAGGATCAGGTCGACGCCGGGCTGGTGCTCCTCGGGGAACAGCACGCCGCAGTCCACGACGAGGAGTTTGCCCTCGTACTCGAACACCGTCATGTTGCGTCCGACCTCGCCGAGTCCGCCGAGCGGGAAGACGCGGAGTGTGCCGGGGGCGAGCTCCGGCGGATCGTAAACGGTCGTGGGCATATGTGCCTCCTCGGATGCCACCGCGTGGCATCCCTCTTCTTTTCGGATGCCGGCCGGCGGCATCCTTCTTGTCACGTCCCCAGCCGCGGATCGGCGGACGCCGATGTCTATCGCGTCGTGCCGTGCACCTTCGGCAGGGCACCGCCGGCGGCCGCGTTGCGGTCAGGGCGGAAGTTGGAGAAGTCGGCGCCGGCCACGTTCTTCACGAGGGCCAGTTCGTCTTCGATGACGGCGGCTTCCCACTCTTCGGGGCCGACGAGGGGAAGGCGCACGCGCGGGCTGCCGATGCGGCCGAGGCCGTGCAGGATGTACTTCGCCGCTACCGTGCCGGGAACGTGCGTCATCACGGCGCGGACGAGCGGTTCGAGGCTCTGGTGCGCGGCGGTGGCCGACGCGAGATCGCCCGCGTTCACGGCATCCACGATCGTCCGGTAGGGCGTGGCGGTGATGTTCGCCGTCACACCGATGAGGCCGCTCGCACCGATCGAGAGGTGCGGGAGCACGTTCGCGTCGTCGCCGGAGAAGTACATGAGGTCGGTCTGGTTCAGGACCCGGCTGACCTCGCTGAAGTCGCCCTTGGCGTCTTTGATGGCGAGGATGTTCGGGTGCTTGGCGAGACGGAGGATCGTCTCGTACTTGATGGGCACACCCGTGCGGCCGGGGATGTCGTAGAGGATGACCGGCAGATCGGTCGCGTCGGCGACGAGGCGGAAGTGCGTCAGGATGCCGGCCTGCGTGGGCTTGTTGTAGTACGGCGTGACGATCATGATGCCGTCGGCGCCGGCCTTCTCGCTCGCTTTGTAGAGCTCGATCGCGTGCGCGGTCTCGTTCGAGCCGCCGCCCGTGATGATCTTGGCGCGTCCGGCCGAGACGCTCTTGCCGACCTCCACCAGACGCAGCTTCTCGGGGTCGGTGAGGGTCGAGGTCTCACCCGTGGTGCCGGTGACGACGATGCCGTCGGCTCCCGCGCTGATGACGTCGTCGATGTGCTTCTCGGTGGCGGGCCAATCGACTTCGCCGTCGGCGGTCATCGGGGTGATGAGCGCGACGAGCACCTGACCGAAGGGATTGCCGGAGTGCGTCATGCTCCCAGGGTATCGGTTCGACGGGGTCCACCTCGTGGCACTGGTGAACAATACGTGACGGCCCCGGAGCCTAGGGTGGCGGAATGAGCTGGACCACCCGCGCGACCCGCACCGTCTACGAGAACCCCTGGATCCACGTGCGCGAAGACCAGGTCACCGGCCCGCACGGCGACGGCATCTACGGCGTCGTCCGGATGCAGCACCCCGCCGTCTTCGTCATCGCGCTCGACGACGAGGAACGCGTCTGCCTGGTGGAGCTCGAGCGCTACACGACGGGCCGTTCGATCGAGGTCCCGGCGGGAGGGTCCGACGGAGAGGATCCCCTCGTCGCCGCTCAGCGCGAGCTGCTCGAAGAGACCGGGGTCGTGGCATCCGACTGGCAGCACCTGGGGCGGATGAACGCGCTCAACGGCATCGCGGACGCGCCCGAGCACGTCTACCTCGCGCGGGGGCTCTCGATGACGGATGCCGCTGCCTCGCAGCACGAGGAAGGCATCGACGCGGTGCGATGGGTTCCTTTCGCGGAGGCGCTGACGCTCGTCGCCGACGGCGAGATCACCGACGGCGAGACCATCGCGGCGCTCGCTTTCGCCGGAATCCGGCTGGGGCGATTCCGCTAGCGGTACTCAGCGGCCTCGCGCCGCCGCGCGCACGACCACCGAATCGGGCAGCAGTCGTGACGCCGCGACGATGACTTTGTAGCGCCAGGAGGGAATCGACACCGCGCCACCGCGGGCCGCGTCTCGCAAGCCCTCGCGCACGACCGTCTCGGCATCGAGCCAGAGGCCCGGGGCGACCCCTTCCTGTCCCGGCGGTAGGCCGAGTCGCTCGTGGAAGTTCGTGTGGACGAAGCCCGGGCACACGGCGGTGACCGTGACGCCCCGCGGTCCGTACACGACGTTCGCCCACCGGCTGAACGAGATGAGCCACCCCTTCACCGCGCCGTAGGTTCCGCGCGGTACGAAACCGGCGACCGACGCGACGTTGACGATACGCCCGCTCCCCCGCGCCAGCATGGGGCCGAGAGCTGCGTGCGTGAGACGCAGCGCAGCCTCGACGTGAAGCCGCAGATGTCGCACCTCGTCATCGACGGGGTTCTTCTCGAAGGCGAGGTCGAGGCCGAAACCCGCGTTGTTGACGAGCACGTCGACGCCGTCGGCCAGGCGGTCCTCGACGGCGGCGAGCGCGTCGGCCTCGAGGAGGTCCGCGACGAGAACCTCGACGCGGACGTCGAGACGGCCCCTGATCTCGGCCGAGAGCCCCTCCAGAGCCGTCCGGTCACGCGCCACGAGAACCAGGTCCGCTCCGCGCCCCGCGAGCTGGCGGGCGAACTCCGCCCCGAGTCCGGAGCTTGCTCCCGTGATGAGGGCGGTGGGCATGTCAGGCCTCCGGTCGACGATACGTCTCGAAGCGGTACCGGATGCCGCCCTTCGAGAGGTGCCATCCGTCTTCGGGGTCGGCGGCGTCGCGACGCCAGCCATCGATCGACGGCGCGAAGGTGTCACCGTCGACGGAGACGTCGAGACGGGTCACCTCGACGACGTCAGCGCGATCGATGGCCTCGGCGTAGAGCCGCCCGCCGCCGATCACCCAGACCTCGTCGCTCCCGACGAGGGCGAGCGCCTCGTCGAGGGAGGCGGCCTTCTCGGCCCCTCCGCCCCAGGTGTCGGATCGCGTCACGACGATGTTGCGTCGCCCGGGCAGAGGGCGGAAGCGCGGTGGGAGCGACTCCCACGTGCGCCGCCCCATGATGACGTCGGACGACCCGGTCACGGCGCGGAAGTGCGCGAGGTCTTCGGGAACGTGCCAGGGCATTCCGCCGTCGGCACCGATGACACCGCCGTGGGCCTCGGCCCAGACGAGCCCAACGGAGGTCATACCGCGACGGCCCCGCGGATGGCCGGGTGGTGCTGGTAGTCGTCGACGACGATGTCGTCGTAGGTGTAGTCGAAAACCGACTCGGGGGTCCGGGCGAAGCGCAGCGTCGGGTACGGGTACGGCTCGCGCGTGAGCTGCTCCCGCACCTGCTCCCGATGGTTGTCGTACACGTGGCAATCGCCGCCGGTCCAGACGAACTCCCCGGGCTCGAGACCGGTCTGCTGCGCGACCATCAGTGTCAGGAGCGCGTAGGAGGCGATGTTGAAGGGGACGCCGAGGAACATGTCGGCGCTGCGCTGGTAGAGCTGGCACGACAGCTTGCCGTCGGCGACATAGAACTGGAAGAGCGCGTGGCACGGGGCGAGCGCCATCTCGGGGATGTCGGCGGGGTTCCACGCCGAGACGATCAGGCGCCGCGAGTCGGGATCACGACGGATCTGCTCGATCACCTGGGCGATCTGGTCGATCGTCCCCCCGTCGGCCGTCGGCCAGGAACGCCACTGCACCCCGTAGACCGGTCCGAGCTCGCCGTCGGCGTCGGCCCACTCGTCCCAGATGGTGACGCCGTTGTCCTTCAGCCACCCGACATTGGATTCTCCGCGCAGGAACCACAGCAGCTCGTACACGATCGACTTGAGGTGGACGCGCTTGGTCGTGATGAGGGGGAAGCCCTCGGCGAGGTCGAAGCGGATCTGTCGACCGAAGACGCTCGTGGTGCCGGTGCCGGTGCGATCCGACTTGTGCGTGCCCGTCTCGAGCACGTCGCGCAGCAGGTCTTCGTACGGGGTGGGGATGTCGGCGGTCACGGCCCTCACGATACCCGCGATGCGTTCCCCACCGGCATCCAGGGAGCGGTCGCGTGGACGGTTCGCGGTCCGGTTCGGCTGGGGAGGAGAGGTGGCGGCGTCACGTTCCGACTCATCGGCCCCGACGTCGGATACGGCGGCTAGCGTTGTCGACCGTGGACCTCGCTCTCGCACTCGTGATCGTCGCCGCTCTGCTCGCGGCCACCGTCGTGCTGGGCCTGGTGTGGCGTCGTGGACAGGGGCGAGCGCGCTCGGTCGACTCGGGCGAAACGATCGACCCTCGCGTGCTCGAGGCGGGCCCCCTCGGTGAGGCGGCCACCCTGGTGCAGTTCAGCACCGAGATGTGCACGCGCTGCCCCGGTGTGCACCGCATGCTCTCCGCCGTGGCGGACGATCGCTCGGGAGTGCGCCACATCGACGTCGATCTGACCCACCGCCCGGATCTCGCGAAGCGATTCCGCGTCCTGCAGACACCGACGACCCTCCTCGTCGACGCGTCGGGGCAGACCGTCCGTCGTTTCGGGGGTCCGCCGGCACGCGCCGACGTCGAACGCGAACTCGACCTCCTCACGAAAGAGAACGCCCATGGCTGAACCCGCCCGCATCGATGCCCGCGGACCGCGCTTCGCGGCATCCATCACCGCCGTGCTCCTCCTCGTCGGCACGCTGCTGAGTCTGCTCGGCGTCTCGACGGGGCCCGAGGCGACCCTGGACCGCGCGACCGATCCGGGCTTCCTGGTGATCCTCGTCGTCGCGCTCCTCTTCGTCTGGGGCGTGGCCTCCCCGCGGACCGCTCCCTGGGGCGTCCTCTACCGCAAGGTCGTTCAGCCGCGACTTGCGCCGCCCACCGAGTTCGAAGACCCGCGACCACCGCGCTTCGCCCAGGGCGTCGGACTCTTCGTCACGGCGGTCGGACTGATCCTCCACCTCGCGGGCGTGCCGTGGGCGCTCCCCATCGCCGCCGCCATGGCGTTCGTCGCCGCGTTCCTCAACGCCGTCTTCGGACTGTGCCTCGGATGCCAGCTCTACCTCGTGCTGCAGCGGGCGGGGATCGTGGGGCGTCGGGGTCCGGCATCCGCGTGATCGGTTCGCTAGGGATGGGCTGTCAAGACCTGAACGGTGTCGGTCGCCCTCGTTAGGCTGGCCGCGTCGCGGTCACCCGGACCGCGGACACCACGTCGCGGTCGCGAACCGCGCAGACACCACGGAGGTTCCCATGGCCGTCACGAGCGAAGCCGCCACCGCCTGGAAGGGCAGCCTGTTCGAGGGATCGGGTGAGGTCACGTTCACCTCCTCGGGCATCGGCACGTTCGACGTCAACTGGAAGGCGCGCAGCGAGGGTTCGAACTCGGTCACCACGCCCGAGGAACTCCTCGCCGGAGCGCACTCCGCGTGCTTCAGCATGGCGCTGTCGAACGCGCTGGCCGAGAACGGCACCCCGCCCGAGTCGGTCGACGCGACCGCGTCCGTCACCTTCAAGCCCGGCACCGGCATCACCGGCAGCCACCTGAATGTCAACGCCGTCGTCCCCGGCCTCGACGCCGCGACGTTCGAGAAGATCGCCAACGACGCCAAGGCGAACTGCCCCGTGTCGCAGGCGCTCGCCGGCATCGACATCACCCTCGAGGCGACGCTTGCCTGAGACTCCGGCCCGACGCGTCGTCCTCGCCGGCGCGTCGGGCCTCATCGGCAAAGCTCTCGCGGACTCGCTCCGCGCTGACGGCGTCGAGGTGACCTCACTCGTTCGGCACGAGCCCCGCGCCGCACACGAGGTGCAGTGGTTGCAGGATCCCGCTCCCCTGGACCCCGATGTCCTCGCCGGAGCCGACGCCGTGGTCTGCCTCAACGGCGCCTCGATCGGTCATTTCCCCTGGACGCCGTCCTACAAGAGCACGCTGCTGTGGTCGCGCATCACCCCGACGCGCACCCTCGCCACCGCGATCCGCGCGCTCGGCGAAGACGCTCCCGCCCTCATCAACGCCAGTGCGACGGGCTTCTACGGATCGCAGCCCGGAGCGCTTCTCACCGAGGACTCCCCGCACGGAGAGGGCTTCCTCGTCGACATCTGCATCGACTGGGAGGCCGCTGCGCGCGACGCCGGCAGCCGCGCACGCGTCGCCCTGCTCCGCACGGCTCCGATCGTCCATGAGCAGGGTGTCCTCAAGCCGTTGCTGCTTCTGACGAAGCTCGGCGCGGCGGGTCCCATCGGCCGTGGAACGCAGGTGTGGCCCTGGATCACGCTCGACGACGAGGTACGCGCCATCCGACACGTCATCGACTCCGACATCGACGGACCGGTCAATCTCACGGGACCGACGCGGGCGACGGCGAACGACCTGGGCTTCGCCCTCGCTCGCCGTATGAACCGCCCCTACGTGCTGCGCGCCCCGATCTGGGGCGTCAGGCTCGCGCTGGGCTCGGATGCGACGGAGGCGCTGCTCCTGACCGACGCCGACGTGCGGCCTCGAGTCCTCGAGGACAGCGGCTTCGCCTTCACGCACCGCACGGTCGAAGAGGCTGTGGCCTCCGCCGTTCCGGCACCGAACTGATCGACGCGCCTCAGACCGCGCGGCGCTCCGCGCTCTCGAGCCGGATCGCCGTGCGGATCGCCTCACGGGCCCGACGACGGTCACCCGCGGCGTCGTAGGCGAGGCCGAGACGGTATCGCGCTCGCCAGTCATCGGGATGCGCTTCCACATCGGCGCGATACCGCGGGAAGAGCGCGTCGCCGTCTTCGCGCTCGATGCGCCCGCTGGGGCGGACCGGAAGGTCTTCGTCGGGGAGCCCGCCCTCGGCATCCAACCGCTCCCCCAGCCGTTGCGCCCGCACACCGAACCACAGCTCACGGCCGATGGCCCACAGGGCGAGGAGCGGCAGCACGATCAGAGCCACGCCCATCGTCACGCCGATCGGCTCTCCGCTTGCCAGCAGGACGATCGCGCGCTGCCCCGCGAGGAAGACGTAGAGCAGGAGCAACACCGTCATCAGAGCGACGGCGAGGCGGACTCTCATGCGCTCGTCGCGCCCGCCACCTGGCCCGAAACGTCGCCGTCGGCGATGGGCGCCTCGGCAGGAACCGGTCGCGTGCGCACGCCGATGTCGATGAAGCTGTCGAGACCGATCACGACGCCCGTCGCCTCACGGGCGGCCGCGAGCGCGATTCGGATCCCCGGGGCATAGGCGGTTGCCGGGTCGATCGTGTCGTGCACGATCGTGAGCGACTCACCGGGGCCGGACAGCACCGTCTCTTGACGGGCGATCACTCCCGGGCGACGCAGCGAGTGGATGGGCACGGATGCCACCCGCTGACCGCGAGCACGCTGGTCGACGTGCGGGGACTCGACGGGGCCGACCTCGGCGCGGGCGGCGGCGATGAGCTCGGCCGTGCGCACCGCGGTGCCGCTGGGGGAATCCACCTTCGTCTCGCGGTGGGCCTCGATGATCTCGATCGAGGGGAAGAACGGCGCAGCGGCAGCGGCCAACGCTGTTCCGATGACCGAACCTAGCGAGAAGTTGGGAATGAAGACGGCCCCGGTGCCACTGGCATCCACGAGAGGCCGGACGAGGGCGATGCGCTCGTTCGACCAGCCCGAGGTGCCCACGAGCACGTTGATGCCCCGCTCGATCGCCGCGCGGACGATGTCGATCGACACCGCGGGGGTCGACGCGTCGATGACGAGGTCGGCTCCGTCGAGCTCGCTCATGTCGGACTTCGACGTGAGTACCGCCGACACCTCGTACCCGTCCTCGGCGTCCACGACCTCGCGGATCACCCCGCCCAGCTTGCCGGTTCCGCCCACGATGGCCACGCGCGTCGTCATGGTTCCACCCTAGGCGGCGCGGCGAACCAGGTCGCCACGTTGTCCACAGGCGCGCCGCGCGCTCAGGTGCTCGATACCCACACTCGTGGCGCCCGGTAGCTCAAGCGCTTACCCGAGGGCCGTGGTCCCACGCCCGGGTCACGGCATGATGGCGGAGTGAGCGACACCGACCGCACCCGACGTTTCTATGACGTCGTCGCCGACAGCTACGCCGACCTTCTGCCCGACACCCGCGCGGAAGCACCCCTCGATCTCGGAATGATCGCCCAGTTCATCGCCGACCTCCCGACCGGTGAGAAAGTCGTCGTGGACGCGGGGTGCGGGACCGGGCGCATGCTTACCCACCTCGGGGCGCTCGGTGTGGCGCCGGTGGCGGGCGTCGACCTCTCCCCCGCCATGGTGTCGCACGCGCGCGGCACACCCCGCCGTGCCGATCGAGGTCGCCGAGCTGACGGCTCTGCCGTTTCCGGATGCCGGTGTCCGCGGCATCCTGTGCTGGTACGCCATCATCCACAGCGACGCCGACGATGTCGCGAGGATCTTCCGGGAGGCCCGTCGCGTGCTGGGTCCGGGCGGTGTCCTTCTCGTCGGCTTCCAGTCCGGCACCGGGGAACGACGGGTCGAGCGCGCATACGGCCACGACGTCGCGCTGACCGCGATCCTGCACGAGCCGACGGCGATCGCCGACGCCCTGACGGCGGCGGGATTCGAGGTCACCGCGGTGGCCGAACGCGCGGCGAGAGGCAGCGAGAAGCACGCACAGGGCCTCGTCCTCGCGCGGCGCCGCTGAGGTCGCGGGCAGACCGGGAGCCGGGCAGACCGGGAGCCGGTCAGACCGGGAGCGGGTCGACGAGCCCGGTGCGAAGCTCGACCGGCAGGTGCGCGAGGTCGTTGTGCGAGAGGAGCGTCCACGGGCGACCCTTCTTCTGCGCGATCACCGTGAGGCCGCAGTTCGCCTGATTGATGGTCATCCATCGCCAGTCGGGCGCCTGCAGCACCTCGCGCACGAACCACGAGATAACGAAATTGTGCGTGATGAGCAGCTCGTGTACCTCGCCGGTCCTGCGGGCCAGGAACTCGGCCGTGGCATCCGCCATCTGCGCGCGACCGGCCTCGATCTCGGCCTCGGTGACGGAACCGAAGAACGGCTCGTAAGCGGCCGGGGTCTCGGGCGTCATGCCCGTGGGCACGCAGTCGAACAGCAGAGCCGACGGCTCGGGCGAGACGGACGGAAGACGTTCGGCCACGGCGTGCGCGGTCTGCGCGGCGCGCTCCAGGGGCGAGTGCCACACGGCGTCGAGAGGAAGCCCCGACAGTCGATCCGCGATCAGAGCAGCCTGACGCTGACCGCGCGGAGACAGGGGTCCGTCGGCGAGGCCGTGCTCGGCATCCTGATGCTCGCCGTGGCGCACCAGGTAGATGTAGTGCGTCACTCAGCTCACCTCGTCGTCAGTCCCACGGCCCCCCGCCGCACACCTCCCACCCTACGTCACGCTCGGAAGAGGCGCCCGGTCGGGCGCCCGTCACTCGGCGGCGCGGGCGATGTCGGACAGCTGCGCGCGGCTGAGGCGCACGCCCACCGCGCGCATGCATTCCACGACGTGGCGTGGCGCGAAGGCGTTCACGATCGGGGCGACGACGATCTTCTGCGCGAGGAGCCAGGCGAGGGCCACCGCCGCGTCCGGGATACCGAGCTCTGTGCCCACGGCATCCAGGGCTCGAAGCACTTTCGAGCCTCGGCGGTTGAGGTGCATCGCGAGCTGGGACCCGCGGACCGACCGTGACTGCTGGTCGCGCGTGCGGGTCTCTCCCGCGAGGAAGCCGTGCGCGAGGGGGTGAGAGGGGGTGACCGCGATGCCCTGCGCGGCGGCGATGAGCCGAAGGTCGCCGTCGAACTCGTCGCGGCGCAGCACGTTGTACGGCACGTCGAGGACCGTGATGCGGGGATACCCGGCCGACGAGAGGATGCGGGCCTCGACGAGCTGCGCGGCCGTGTAGCCGTGCGCGCCGATCGCGCGCACCTTTCCGGACTCGACGAGCCATTCGCTGGTGGCGAGGGTGTCCTCCAGCATCGCGGCGTCGCCACGGGCGGCGTCGAGAGAGAGCACGTCGATGCGGTCGGTGCCGAGTCGCTGCAGCGAGCCTTCGACGGCTCGCACGAGGTTGACCGAGTCCAGCCCGGGATTGTCGGGGTGGCGGCCGACGCGCACCGAGAGCACGACGTCGTCGCGCATGCGACGGGTCCGCATCCACTCACCGATGATGAACTCGCTCCGCCCGGCCGCGTAGCTGTCGGCCGTGTGCAGAGCGTTTCCGCCCAATTCGGCATACGCGTCGAGGATGTCGTGGCTCGATCGCGCGTCGACGTTCCACCCGAACTCGCCGCCACCGAGGAACAGCGGGAACACGTCGAAGCCGGTCTCGCCGAGAGGAACGCGCACGTGTGAGCCGAGGCCCGGGCCCTGCAGGGTGACCGGAGCGGAGGGGTGCGGCGGCCTGTCGCGCCGAAGGCGCGCGGACGGGACGTTCTCTACGCCCGAGCCGCTCATGATGGGGTCCCCCTCGAAGCGTCGGGGGATCGCCGTACGACGGCGTCCACGCCCCCCGACGCGTACTTCGAGGGTAGAGCCTCACCAGGAAGAGGCCGCGTATTCACCCGCCGCTCCGGTAAACATTGGATAACGCTTCACCAGAACGCACGGATGCCCGCCCCGCGGAAGCGGGACGGGCATCCTTCAGAGGAGTCGATCAGCCTTCGGCGGGAGCCTCGGGGCCCTCGCTCGCGGCGGCCGAGCTCTGCGTGTCGGCGGGCTCGGGCGTGGTGGCTTCCTCGTCGAGCACGGGCTCGAGCGAGAGCTTGCCGCGGTCGTCGATCTTCGTGATGCGCACGAGGATCTTGCGACCGACCGAGAGCACGTCTTCAACGTTCTCGACGCGCTTGCCGCCGGCGAGCTTCCGGACCTCGCTGACGTGCAGCAGGCCGTCCTTGCCGGGGAGAAGCGAGACGAACGCGCCGAAGGTCGCGATCTTGACGACGGTTCCGAGGAACTGCTCGCCCACCTCGGGGTTGGTCGGGTTGGCGATCGCGTTCACCTGGGCGCGGGCGGCCTCGGCCGAGGGGCCGTCGGTCGCGCCGATGTAGACGGTGCCGTCGTCCTCGATCGAGATCTGGGCACCGGTCTCGTCCTGGATGGAGTTGATCGTCTTGCCCTTGGGCCCGATGAGCTCACCGATCTTGTCGACCGGGATCTGGACGCTGATGACGCGCGGCGCGGTGGGCGCCATCTCGTCGGGAGCGTCGATCGCGGCGTTCAGGACGTTGAGGATCGTCAGACGAGCCTCCTTCGCCTGGGTCAGCGCGGCCGCGAGTACCGACGACGGGATGCCGTCGAGCTTGGTGTCGAGCTGGATCGCCGTGATGAACTCGCTGGTACCGGCGACCTTGAAGTCCATGTCACCGAGGGCGTCTTCGGCACCGAGGATGTCGGTCAGCGCGGCGTAGCGCGTCTGGCCGTCGACCTCGTCGGTGACCAGGCCCATGGCGATACCGGCGACGGGGGCGCGAAGGGGCACACCCGCGTTCAGCAGCGACAGGGTCGAGGCGCAGACCGAGCCCATCGACGTCGAGCCGTTGGAGCCGAGAGCCTCGGACACCTGACGGATCGCGTAGGGGAACTCCTCGCGGCTGGGGAGCACCGGAACGAGCGCGCGCTCGGCCAGGAAGCCGTGGCCGATCTCGCGACGCTTCGGGCTGCCGACGCGGCCGGTCTCACCGGTCGAGTAGGGCGGGAAGTTGTAGTGGTGCAGGTAGCGCTTGCTCGTGATGGGCGAGAGCGAGTCGATCTGCTGCTCCATCTTGAGCATGTTCAGCGTGGTGACACCCAGGATCTGGGTCTCGCCGCGCTGGAAGATCGCCGAGCCGTGGACGCGCGGGATGACCTGCACCTCGGCGTCGAGCGGACGGATGTCGGCGAGGCCACGGCCGTCCATGCGGACGCCCTCGGCGAGGATGCGGCCGCGCACGATCGTCTTGGTGACCGACTTGTAGGCGGCGGCGAACTCGAGCGTCGCCACGGCGGGAAGCTCGCCCGCCTCGACGGCGGCGACGAGCTGCTCCTTGACCGAGGTCTTGACCTCGTCGTCGGCGTTCTGACGCTCCTGCTTGTCGGCGATCTGGTACACCGGCACCAGCCGGTCGTAGGCGCGACCGGCGACGAAGTCGTAGGTCTCCTGGCTGTAGGCCGGGAAGACGGGGAACGACTGGATCTCCTTCGACGCGGTACGGGCGACCTCGTTCTGCGCGTCGACGAGCTGACGCAGGAACGGCTTCGCGGCCTCGAGGCCCTCGGCGACGACCTGCTCGTTCGGCTTGGTCGCGCCGCCCTTGATGAGGTTCCAGCTGCCCTCGGTGGCTTCGGCCTCCACCATCATGATGGCGACGTCGCCGTCGTCGAGCACGCGGCCCGCGACGATGAGGTCGAAGACGGCGTCCTCGAGCTGCTCGGCCTTGGGGAACGCGACCCACTGGTCGGCGTGCTCGCCGTGGCCGGGGATGAGCGCGAGACGCACACCGGCGATGGGGCCGGAGAACGGCAGACCCGAGATCTGGGTCGACATGGATGCCGCGTTGATGGCGAGGGCGTCATAGAACTCGCCCGGAGCGATCGAGAGCACGGTGACGACGATCTGGACCTCGTTGCGGAGGCCGTCGACGAACGACGGACGCAGCGGGCGGTCGATGAGGCGGCACACGAGGATGGCCTCGGTCGAGGGGCGACCCTCGCGACGGAAGAACGAGCCGGGGATCTTGCCCGCGGCGTACGACCGCTCTTCCACGTCGACGGTCAGCGGGAAGAAGTCGAAGCCTTCACGCGGGTGCTTGCCGGCGCTGGTGGCCGACAGGAGCATGGTCTCTTCGTCGAGGTAGGCGGCGACGGCGCCCTGGGCCTGCTGAGCGAGGCGACCGGTCTCGAAGCGAATGGTGCGGGTGCCGAACCGGCCGTTGTCGAGAACGGCTTCGGCGGCGGTGATTTCTGGACCTTCCAAGAGGTCCCTCCTTCTTTGTTTAGGCTCGCCGCCCCGTGTGGGCGACGAGCTGACATGCGAAGGAGCAGGAACAGGCAGAAAGGGCGCGTCGACTCATCGACCCGGAATTCCCGGCGACTGGCCACCAGTAGAAAACCACCCGGCGATCGCGACGGGGAGTCCACCACAGGGGACCAGCGTCTGCCGGCCTGCTCCGTGTGCTCATATGGAATTGAGCGGATGCCAAGACGGCACCCCGAAAGAGCCTAGCAGCGCCGCAGGACTCCGGGTGGTTCCGACACGGCGCGGCGAATACAGTGGCCTCATGGGCCTCATCCGTCGCACCAGTCACACGCTCCTCGCGTGCGCGCTGATCGGCGCGGCGATCACCCCGGTGCCGGCCTGGGCGGTCCCGCCGTCCTCCGCGCGGGTTCTGGCTGCCGCGGCCGACGACAGCGACCCCGCCGTCATCGAGGTGAAGAAAGAACTCGACGCCGCCGAGGCGTCTGCTGCCGAGGCATCCCGTCGCGCGCTGGACGCCTCTGCCGAAGCCGAGCGCACCCGCCTGCTCGCGCAGTCCACCGCCGAACGCGCCGCCGCCCTCGCGGCGCAGAGCTCGGCCGCCGACGCCGCGATGGCCACGGCCCACGCGCGTGCCGGAGCCAGCGCGTCGCGCCTGTACCGCACCACGGGGAACGGACCACTGGTCGCGCAGCTGCTCACGAGCGCGGACCCTGACTCGTTGCTGGATCGCCTGGGAATTCTCGATCGCGTCACGACGCTGACCACGCGGGACGCGGGAGAAGCGCGGAGCGCGGCCGATGTCGCCACCTCGCTGCGTGCGCAGGCAGAGGCGGCGCAGGCCGAGGCCGCGCGCCTCGCGGCGCAGTCCGCCACCGAGGCGGCAGCCGCACAGACGCAGGCCGACGCCGAGGCGCAGACGGTCACGGCGACGCAGGCACAGCTGGATGCCCTCTACGCACGACTCGCGGAGCTGCGTAGGACGACGGCCGAGCAGGAGCGCCAAGCGCGGCTGCGCGAGAAAGCCGAGCAGGACGCGCAGGAGCCCGGCGGAAACGGCGGCGGGAGCACCGGTGGCGGGAGCGGGAACGGTGGAAACACCGGGGGCGGCGGCGGTGGTGGCACCGGCGGGGGCGGCAACAACAATGGCGGCGGGAACGGCGGCGGTAGCGGAGGCAACGGAAGCGGCGGCAACACCGGCGGCGGAAGCGGCGGCAACACAGGCGGCGGAAGCGGCGGCGGCACCACTCCTCCCCCGACGGCCCCGGCCGGCCCGATCATGAGCCCCGGCCAAGCACGTGACTACGCGCGAGGAGCGATCAACGGCTACGGATGGGGAGACGACCAGTTCTCGTGCCTCGTGTCGCTGTGGAATCGCGAGTCCGGTTGGCGCGCCGACGCCCTGAATCCGTGGAGTGGTGCCTATGGCATCCCTCAGGCTCTCCCGGGCGAAAAGATGGCATCCGCGGGTCCCGATTGGCGGACGAACGCGGCGACCCAGATCGCGTGGGGTCTGTCGTACATCAGCGCTCGCTACGGGACGCCGTGCGGAGCGTGGGGGCACTCCGAGCAGACCGGCTGGTACTGAGGCCCGTCCGCAGCCGCGCCCGTCCCTTCGACGAGCTCAGGGACCTTTCCTGACACCAGCCCGCCGGGCTCACCGAAACCCCCACACCGCATGGCACGCTCGACCCGAGGTGGCTGAGCCCGTCGAAGCCATCCGACGAACTACGACGTCCGCGCGCGCTCCCGGTCGCCGCGCGTCGGGAGCTCGACGTAGCCGGAGTGCTTCGCCGACAGGCCGTCACCGGCCGTGCGCCCGCGAACGCGCCGCCACACCCAGGGCAGCGCATCGCGCGTGATCCACCCTCCGCGCGCGGGCTCGTCGTCGGCGTGGAGGGCTTCGTCGAGGCCGAGCAGGGCGCGCGCGTCCGGCACTCCGAGCGCCTCGGCCGCCCGGTACGCCACGAGGCGGTGCCCCGCCGACCGCAGGTGCACGAGGTCGTCGGCCCAGAGCGGAAGCTCGCCGAGTTCGGCCACGGCCTCGAGATCGAGCAGGATCGCGCCCTGCTCGGCGGCGATGCGGCGGAGCTCGACGTTGTAGGTCGAGAACCGCCGAGCGAACAACCGCGCGGCCGCGCGGTGCGGCAGGAAGGTCGTGACGAGGAGGACGTCCGCGCCCGTTCGCCTCACGGCGCGGACGGCCGACTCGACCTCGGCGACGATCGCGGGGATCACCGGGTGCGGGCCGACGAGATCGTTCGCTCCGATGAGGATCGACACCAGGTCGGGCTTCATCGCCAGCGCCGCGGGCACCTGCTCGTCGATCAGATGGCGGACGCGACGACTGCGCACGGCGAGGTTCGCGTACCGGAACGGTCCGTCCTCGCTCGTTCCCGCGAGCAGCTCGGCGAGGCGGTCGGCCCAACCGCGATACGCGCCCGACGGCATCCGCGACTGGTCGCAGAGTCCCTCGGTCAGCGAGTCGCCCAGGGCGACGAAGCGCGTCCACCGACCCCGGGTTCGGGATGCCACGGCCGCAGCCGGTCGTCGGGCTCCGCGCACGAGCAGGTTGTCGTCGATCGCGCGGAGCTCGCGCGCTTCGCGGTAGTGCCCGACGAGGTCGTTCGTCAGCGCCGCCCAGGTGCGCCCCGCGACCGCCTCTCGCGCCGCACGGGCGAAGGCCTGACGCTTGGCTTCGTCGCCGACGAGGTCGGCCACGCGAGCGCGGAGATCGTCCAGATCCCCCGGGCGGTACAGCCACCCGTCGACGCTCGAGCGGACGAGGTCCAGAGGCCCGCCGACGCCCGTCGCCACCACGGGGACGCCGCTCGCGAGAGCCTCCTGGATGGTCTGTCCGAACGTCTCGCTCTCCCCCGGGTGAACGAACACGTCGAAGCCCGCCATCACCCGTGCGAGCGTGTCGCCCGACAGGTGGCCGGTGAAGACGGCATCCGGAATCGCCTCGCGCAGCGAGGATCGTGCGGGACCGTCGCCGACGATCACCAGGCGCGTGTTCGGCAGGTCCGCGAGAGCCCTCAGGTCGTCGACCTGCTTCTCGGGCGCGAGACGACCGACGTATCCGACGATGCGTTCACCGTTCGGCGCGACCTCGGCCCGCCACGCGTCGTCGCGGTGGGCGGGCGCGAAGCGCGTGGCATCCACTCCCCTGCCCCATCGCCGCAGGCGGTCGACGCCGAGACTCTCGAGCTGTCGCATCGACGCCGAAGACGGAGCGAGCGTGAGCGTCGCGCGGCGGTGCAGGCGCGTGACGTGCCCCTCGACGAGCGCCGTGGCCTGCGGGAGACCGTACTTCTGCGCGTAGGCGACGACGTCGGTCTGGTAGACGGCGACGGTGGGGATGCGCAGCGCGTCGGCCGCGGCGAGCCCCTGCCAGCCGAGGACGAACGGGGATGCCAGGTGCACGACGTCGGGGTCGAAGTCACGCAGCAGCGCCCCCAGGCGAGCCGCGCGCGCGAACACCACGCGGACCTCGGGGTACGAGGGCAGCGGGACGGACCGCAGCAGCTCGGTGCGGGCGCCGTGCAGATCGGCTGTGACGTCGCCGGACTTCGGAGCGATCACCAGCGTCTCGTGCCCCGCCTCGGCGAGATGGCGCAGCACGTGCAGAACGGAACCGGTGACCCCGTTCATGTGCGGAAGGAAGGACTCGGCCAGCAGCGCGACTCTCACGAGACCAGGGTGAGGCGCATCGCGGCGTCTCGGGAGCGCTTCGCGCCCGACGTTCGCGATGTTCACCGAATGCTCCGCAGCGAGTCACCGGCGCGTGGGCGGGGCGTCTGGATCGACGGCGGAGAGTGACCGAATGGACGGGATCGACGGCTGGTTGCAGACGATCGCGGCGAGCCCCTGGGCCCTGCTCGGCATGGCGGCTCTCGTGTTCGCCGATGCGTTCCTGGTGGTGATCCCGGGCGAGGCGGCGGTCACCGCCTTCGGCGCTCTGGCCGTCTCGCACGGGACGCCGCCGCTGGCCGGGGTGATCCTCGTCGCCGGAGCGGCCGCGTTCGCCGGGGACGCCGGGTGCTACCTCGTGGGGCGGACGGTCGGGGTGGAACGCTGGGCGTGGATGCGCGGACCTCGCGTGCGAGCCGCCCTCGACTGGGCGCGGGCGCGGCTGGAACGGAACGCCGCCGTGGTGCTGTTCACCGCGCGATTCGTGCCGTTCGCCCGTCTCGCCGTCAACCTCGCGGCGGGAGCTGCACGGGTCAACCCGGTGCGCTACCTCGGCGTCGCCGCCCTCGCAGCTCTGGCCTGGGCTGCGTATCAAGCGGTGATCGGCGCGGTGGTCGCGGCGATCGTGCCGGGTGGACCGGTCGTCGCGGTCATCGTCTCGATCGTCGTGGCGGTGGGGATCGGCATCGGCATCGACCTCGTGCTGGCGCGGCGCGCGAAGAGGCGGGGAGAGCGGCGAAGGGTGGATGCCGGGAACCTGACGTCGGGGTGAGCGCGGGCTCGTCTCAATCGGCGGCGATCACGACGCCGGCGGCGCGGAACGGCGCGAGCGTACGCTCCAGCGGGGTGT
This sequence comes from Microbacterium sp. Kw_RZR3, assembly GCF_029222405.1. Lineage (NCBI taxonomy): Bacteria > Bacillati > Actinomycetota > Actinomycetes > Micrococcales > Microbacteriaceae > Microbacterium > Microbacterium sp. Kw_RZR3. The sequence goes on from NZ_JARHXC010000031.1 coordinate 27,933, forward strand.
ATCCGCGTGCGTCGAGCGGGACGAACACGCAGCGCGCCGTGCGCGACGCGGCGCGATCGAGCTGAACGCGCAGGTCGCGAGCAGCCGTGCGCGGATCGGCTCTCCCGGCGAGATCGACGGTGGCCTGCCCGTCGCTGACGATCACCAGTCGGCAGCGCTCGCGCGGGGCATCGCCCAACTCGTCGAGCGCACGGCGCACGGCATCCGCGAGCGGGGTTCCGCCGCCTCCCCCGGCGCTGGCACGCTGCAGGGCCGCGCGGGCGCGCGAAACGCGGAGCGTGCGTTCCTGCACGACCGAGGCGCACGAGCCGGCCGCGAGCACGACGCTCACCTCTCCGCGATCGTGGGAGACGTGCGCGAGAGCGACGTCGGCGACGCGGCGCGCGTGAGCAGCCCCGGCGCTGCCCATCGACGACGACCCGTCGACAACGACGACCGTGTGCGCGGCGGTCGGCTCGGCGCGAAGCCGGCCGCGCAGATCGTCGCGGGTGACGGCGAACTCCTCGACGGCCCCCGTCATCGCGCGCCGTCGCAGGGCGCGGTGCAGCGTGGGAAGCATCGCGATGCGCCCGCCCGCGTGCTCGGGTGCCACGACTCGGCCGGGGCGGCCCCGACCGACGCCCGCGCGGTGCGGTCCGCGGCGGGCGCGACGGCCCGCGCGGACGCTCGCACGATCGAGGGCGTCGAGGAGCTCCGGCGCGGCGAGAGCGACGGCGCGAGGGGATGAGCCGGGGTCGGGCTCTGCATCGATCGCGAAGCCCGCGTCGGGCGCTTCCGCGGTCGGACCGTCGGGGGCCGGGCCCGCCGGTGTGGGGCTCGCGCCCCCGTCGAGCTCGGATGCCGGGCGATCGTCCCACGGCGAGACGGTCTCCTCGGACGCTGGCTCCAGCGCGTCCGCGTCGTCTCCTCCGCGGTCGCCGTCAGCGCGAGCGTCGGCCCCCGCGTCGGCCTCGCGCTCGGGAGAACCGGAATCCGCGGGATCCCCGGGGCCCTCCCCCGCGTCGGCCCCGTCGGCCGCACCGCCCACGTTCTCGCCATCCCCCTCGTCACCCGCGTCGCCGGCGTCGCCTGCGTCGCCGACGTCGCTCTCGACCGCCGCGCTCACGTCCACGGCATCCGCCGCTTCGTCCCCCTCGTCATCCCCGCCTGCGAGAGGATCCGCCTCCCCCGCCTCCGGCCGCCCGCCCTCGGCGGATGCGCGCCCTCGCGGCTCGCCCACCCACGCCCTCACCAGCGCGACAGGATCGCCCTCCACGTCCGTCTCGACAAGAGCGGATGCCAGCGTGCACGCCGCGACATCGACGGCGCCGTCGTGCACGCCGTGTGCGGCCAGCAGGCGGACGACGCGCAGCCAGAGCCGCGTCTCGCTCTCCCCCGCGGGCCGTCGCCCCCGCGCCGGCTCCGCGCCGATATCGACGACCGCCGTGCAGCGACGCAGGACAGCGGGCGGCAGGGCGGCGGGATCGGTGCAGAGGGCGAGCGCGCGGGGGTTCCGCGGCGGAAGCTCGTCGATCTCGGCGCGGCGCGCGACCCACACCGCGTGCGGGCGCAGGGCACGGAAGACCTCCTCGGCGCGATGCGGGTCGCCGGTCAGCGCGAGGCCGAACGGCGCACCGGAGCGCCACGCGGCGATCACCGCGCGGACGCTGGGCGGCAGTGGTACCTCTCCGTCGAGCGCCGCGCGGACCTCGGCGGCGGCACCGGCTGGCAACGCGGGGGCGGAGACCGCCGCCCCGGCCCCTCTCCCCCGGCTCCGCTCAGGCAACCCGTCGGCCCAGCACCGAGGACGCCGCGACGCGCACCCGGGACGCGGCAACGGCGATGGATTCGAGGGCGGTCCGCGGCGTGCGGTGCTGCAGGGCGGGAACGGCGACGGCTGCGAGATCGTGAACCGTCACGGCGGGGCGTCCGGCGAGGGACGCCGCGGCGCGAGCGGCACGGACGAGCACGAGCTCGGCGCGATGACCCACGGCGCGCGCATCGACGCAGATCCGCACCGCAGCCTCGAGCACGTCGTCGCCGAGCGCGATGTCGGCGCACCGCTCGCGGGCCGCACGGACGCGGACCGCCAAGCGTTCCTCGCGGTCGGCCCACTGGGCGGTGAACCCCTCGGGGTCCCGCTCGAACGCCAAGCGCCGACGCACGATCTCCCATCGCTGTTCGACGTCGCGGATCGTGGCGACCGGGGTCGACAGGCCGAACCGGTCTTCGAGCTGCGGCCGCAGCTCCCCTTCTTCGGGGTTGCCGCTCCCGACGAGCACGAACCGCGCCGGGTGAGTATGGCTGAGACCGTCGCGCTCGACGGTGTTCACCCCGGATGCGGCCACGTCGAGCAGGAGGTCGACGAGGTAGTCGTCGAGCAGATTGACCTCGTCGATGTACAGGATGCCGCCGTGCGCCGCCGCGAGCAGCCCCGGGGCGTAGGCGATCTCGCCGCGCAGCGCCTTGTCGATGTCGAGCGAGCCCAGGACGCGATCCTCGCTCGCCCCGAGTGGCAGGTCGACGACGGGCATCTCGAGTTCCTCCCGCGCGAGAAGCTGCGCGAGGCCCCGCACGGTCGTCGACTTTCCCGTCCCCCGGTCGCCGAGCGCGAGCACACCGCCGACGGCCGGGTCGACCGCGCACAGGGTGAGCGCGTGACGGAGTTCGTCTTGACCGACGACGGCGGTGAAGGGGAAGACGGGGGCGGTCATGGCATCCATCTTATTGAGAAGAGTTCTCAAGCAGGGTGTGCTTACGCGAGCGCGAGCGTCCGTTCCGCCGCGTCGACGAGGGCCCGACCGTACGAGGGACCGTGGCCCGCCGCGTGTACCGCCAGCGGGTGCAGCTGATGAACGGGCACGCGCTCGCGCCACCCGTCGCGCAGCGGTCGAGCGGCGTCGTAGGCCCCGAGGATCCGCTTGAGGAACGGGCAGCCGAACAGCGCGAGCATCGCCAGATCGGTCTCGCGGTGGCCGCCATGCGCCGCCGGGTCGATGAGCACGACACCCTCGGGCGACCACAGCACGTTTCCCGTCCACAGATCGCCGTGCAGGCGCGCGGGCGGCTCGTCGTCGTCGAAGGCGCCCGCCGCGATCGCCTCGCACGCGCGGCGGACGACCTCGGCTCCGGATGCCGAGAGGTTCCCGGCCGCGACCGCGATCGGCACGAACGGCTCGACGCGCTGGTGCGCGTAGAACGCACCCCAGGTCGCCGTCGGACGCGCGGGCTGCGAACGCCGACCGATGAAGATGTCGCCCTCGCACCCGGGCGGCGGGGAGCCGAACGCGTCCGCCCCTGCGGCGTGGGTTGCGGCGAGCGCGGCGCCGAAGGCCGTCGCGGCAGCGGCCGTCGGCGGGGCCTCGGCGATGCGCTCGAGGGCGATGCGGTCGCCGCAGACGTCGAGAACCCGCGCGATGCGCGCACCCTCGGCCGCGGCGAGCCACCGGAGTCCCGCGGCCTCCGCGGCGAAGAAGCCGGCGGGAGCGTCGGCTCGGGTCTTCACGAGCTGTTCCATCGCCCCAGTCTGTCGTGATGTCGGAAGTCCCCGGCACGATGGAGGCATGAGCGACGGCTACGACCCGAACTTCCTCGGCATCCCTCTTCCGCTGCCCGCACCGGTCGCGCCGACGACCCGGCTCGACTATCCGCGCTTCTCGGTACTGCTCGACGAGCAACGCCGATTCGCCGCCGTCACGGGCGTCGTGATCGACGGCGCCTCCCTGCGCGAGCAGCCGCGCACGGGCGACTGGCGTCTCGATCCGCGTGTGGCCGCCGACGTGCAGGCCGGCCCCGAGATCTACAGCCGCAACGATCTCGACCGCGGGCACCTCGTGCGTCGACGCGATCCCGGCTGGGGCTCGGCGGACGAGGCTCGGGATGCCACCGAGGCCACGTTCTTCTACACGAACGCCGCCCCGCAAGCGGCCGGGTTCAACCAGTCGAAAGAGCTGTGGCTGGGGCTCGAGGACCACGTGCTCGCGTACGCCGAGACCACGGACCAGCGCCTCGCGGTGTTCACTGCCCCGGTCCTCGGCGAGACCGACCCGCCGTATCGCGGCATCCGCGTTCCGCTCCGCTTCTGGAAGATCGCCGCGTGGCGCGCCGGGGACGCGCTGGCGGCGGCCGGATTCGTGCTCGATCAGACCGAGCTCGTCGACACGCGGCAGGGGCTGACGGTGCCGCCGCTCGGGGCGTTCCGCACGTTCCAGGTTCCGATCGCCGCCATCGCGACCGAGGCGCGGATCGACGTAGGTCCGCTCGTCGCGGCCGACACGTTCGTGCGTCGGGGCCTGCGCCCGGTGGCCGCGCGGGAGCTCCGGAGCCTCGACGACATCGTGCTGTGAGCACGGGCGCCGCGCGCGGCTCCGGTGGCTGAGCTC
>NZ_JARHXC010000320.1:0-9745 GCF_029222405.1 Microbacterium sp. Kw_RZR3
TGATCACGGGATCTTCCGCCGAGAGCCCGACTTCGTGCAGGACAGCCGGGCCGATGCGGCGCTGCCATTCCTGCGCGAAGCGGTGAGCGGTCTCGCGACGGCGCCCGATGTCCGCGGGCACCGAGAGGAATCGACGCGGGCGAACCGCCCCGGTGAGTCGGAGAGCCGCGCGGACCGGCGCCGACCGTCCGCCGCGATCGATTTCGAGCACGAACCGCGGTGCGCGCACCGGCGCACACAGCTCGAGGAGCGCCTGTCCGAACACCGCGCGGTCGGCGGAATCGGCGTGCGCAACCGTAACGTCGAGCCGCTGAACCGCGGTGAGAGGATCAGCCGGGTCGACCCGAGGCGTGCCGGACGCGGCGCGGATACGACCGGCGTCACCCAACGCCTCCCACAGCACCTCGGCCATCCGTTGCAGGGTCGCGCCGGCGTCGCGGACGCGACGTCGTCCCTGTCGCCACGCGACACCCAGAGGGAGCGCAGCGAGGGTGCCGGCCAGAAGCGACGCGCCGGCGAGCGGCGGCGCCGCGTCGGGGACGAGCGCGATGGCCCCGGACACCGCCGCGCCCGTCAGCCCGAGCGTGCCGAGCAGCGCCGTCGCAGTGGCACGCGTCGCCGACACCGAGGTCGGGAACAGCGGGGCGTCCGGACGGTGCTCGACGACGAACGTCTCTTCCTCGACGTCGTGGTAGGGCTCGCCGATTCGCCAGAGCTCACGGGTCTCGGCGCGCGACGGAATCGCGCGAAGGCTGCCGATCGCCCCCGGCGAGGCTCCCGGGATCTTCGCTTGGACGTCCGTGAGTGCTCGTCGTTGAGCGTGGCCGAGAGCGGCACTCAGACCGCGCACCACCCGCGAGGGGTCGTCGACGTCGATCCCCCAGAGTCGGGCGTGCTTGCGACGGAGACGGGTGGCATCCGGTTGCGCCTCGACGGCGAGATCGGTCGGGATGAGCGCGGTCACGGTCCAGTTGTGGGCGGTCTTCTCAGCCCACGAGGGGTCGAGGCGCAGGGTGCGGCCGCGCAGCTGCTGCATGGCGGCGTCGCCGGCTGCGGCGGCGAGGTCGACGAGGGTGTTCACGCGGGGGCAGTCCCAGCCCTCGCCGAACAGCCCGCGCGTTCCGACGACGACCTGGAGCCTTCCCGCGTCGAGGAGCCGGGCTGCGGCGCTGACGATGCCCGCCCCGGCGATGCCACGCACCTCCAGCACGGACGGATCGTCGTCCACGGGGACCGCCGTCACCTCGACGCCGAGCTCGGAGACGAGAGCGGGCAGGACAGCGGGCGCGTGGCGGCGCGAGAGGCGCACGGTGGACGAGGTCACGAGCATCGCCGGAAGCGCTGCGGTGGCGGCGTCGGTCACCAGCACCGAGAAGGTCCGGACGGCTCCCGCGGCGCCGAGCAGGCCACCGTGCACGTTGCCGTGTCGCGCGAAGTCCGTCACGACGAGAGCGCAGAGACGCTCGCCCATGACGTCACGCTCGGCGGCGATGATGTCGCACGCCCCCTGGTCCTTGGCGAGCTACGACGTCAGAACCGAGTCGATGGGATCGCGCGTGCGACGCACACCCTTGTCGGTGAGGGCGTACCCGAAGTCGGCGAGGAGCGCACGCAGACGCTGCCATTCCTGGGTGCGAGCGGGGTCGGGAAGCACCTGGTCGAGGGCGAAACGGCCGAGGAGACGCAGCGTCTCATCGGTGGTCGGCGGGCGACGCGCGAACTCCGGCAGGTGCGCCGTCACCGGGTCGTCCGGGGCGACGAGGAAGAGCATCGCGGCGGCCGCCTCGGCACCCGCGAAATCAGCGGCGAACGCCGCAGCGAGCCCGCCATCGATGTCATCGGCGCCCGCGCCGCCGACCGCCGGTTGCAGGATGCCGAGCAGACTCGCGCGTCCGGAACCGACGGCGAAGCTCGTGCGCAGGGCGACCTCGAGAGCCTCGGCGTGGGCGCTCAGGAACAGCCGCTCCTCGGCGGTGGGCTCGACGACGTGGATGAGCTCGCGATACGGGGCGAGGTCGCCCTCGCGAACCACCGCCGGCACAGGCACCTCGAGATCGACCTCGCCGAGCAGGGATGAGGTAATTGTCGTACTCGTCGGCGTCGTCGGGAGTCGGCAGAGTCGCGGTCAGACCGATGACCAACGGCTCGCGGCCCGCGGCCCGGAGCCGCGCGATCAGGGCTGCGACGACGAGCGCCCAATGGTCGAGGAGATGGTGGCACTCGTCGAGCACGATCGTCTCGACGCCTTCTGCCACGAGACGATCGATGAGGTCGCGCGCGTTGGGGTGGAGCGCAGCGGCGAGGACCGTGGCATCCTGTCGCGACAGGGTCCGGCGGACGGCTCGGGCACGGGCGCGGATGCCTCGCCGGTACGCGGCGGGATTGCTCTCGGCCAGCGCGTCGAGCCAGGCTGTCGCGGCATCGGGCGACCGGTCGTCGGCCTCGAGCTCCTCGAGCCACCTGCTCCGCGCAAGACCCGCGAACGGCGAAACGGAGTCGAGCACGCTGATCGACTGGTAGGTCAGCGCGGTGAGGTCGGCCGGAGCGGTCGGATCGCCCGAGACCGCCGCGTCGTCGTGCGCGAGCGCTCGCGCCGCGGTGACCCATTGGTCTCTGATCGCGAGCGTCGGCGCGAAGACCACCGTCTTTTTGCCCCGTCGGGCGGCCAGCAGCAGCCCCACGAGGGTCTTGCCGGACCCGGGCGGTGCGACGAGGTGCAGCGGCTCCCCCGCGTCGACATCGACCCGCCGCAACGCCGCCGCCTGGTAGGCACGAAGCGTTCCGTCGAAGGTCCACCCCGCGAGCGGGCGTGCAGGATCGGGGCGCACCGGGACAGTCTAAGGAGGACCGCTGCCCGTTCAGCCGCCGTTGCGGCGGGCGACGAATCCCGCGAGCAGAGCGTGCGACAGCGGCGCGACCGAGGCGACCACGAGGGTCGTCCCCCAGAAACCCTGCTCGGGTTGGAGCAGGATTCCGCCGATCAGGAGCCCGGTGAACAGGACCGCCGAGACGACGCGACGGATCATCCGCTCGAGATCGCGCAATCGGCGCTCGATGCGCGGCGTCTGTACCGAGACGGCTCCCTCTTCGAACCGCGAGATCAACGTGTCGAGACGGCGCGGGAGACACGCCGTGACGGCGGCGACCGCTCCGACCTCGCGCACGAGCGCTTGGGCGGTGTTGCCGCTCTCTTCGCGGATGAGGCGTTGCGCGTAGGGCTCGACGGCATCCCAGATGTTGAAAGCAGGGTCGAGAGCACTGCACATGCCGCTCGTGAGCGACATCGCACGGACGATCAGGAGGAAGTTCTCGGGCAGCTGGAACGGGAGCGTGCGCACCACGTCGCCGAACTCGACGGCGAAGGCGCGGAACTCCCGCGGGTCGACCTCTTGCAGCTCGGCGAAGCCCATGCCGCCGAAGCGGGAGAAAAGCTGGGTCATCGCCCGCTCGAGCTGCACGGTGTCGGCGGAGGGAAGGAGGACGCCGATGTCACGGATGCCGTCGACCAGGCCCTTGCCGTCGCGGGAGGCCGCGGCGATCAGGACGCGCCGAAGACCACGCCGGAGTCCGGGCGGGACCTCGCCCATCATGCCGAAGTCGATGAACGTGAACCGCCAGTCCGAAGTGGCGGCATCCGGAGTCGACAGCGGGGTCACGAACACGTTGCCGGGATGCGGATCGGCGTGGAAGAACCCGTCCTCGAAGAGCTGGTCGAACATCACCGAGGCGAACCGTGCGGCCACCTCGGAGGGATCGATCCCGGCGGCGCGGAGCGCCTCGACGTCGTTGACCTTGATCGCCGACACGTCCTCGAGCGTCAGCACGCGTCGTGTCGTGCGTTCCCACGCCACGGCGGGAACGGCGACGCCCCCGTCACGGGCGAAATCGGCGGCGAAGCGCTCGGAGTTCGCCGCCTCGTGGAGGTAGTCGATCTCTTCGAGGCTCGTGACGGCGAACTCCTCGACGAGGGCCGGCATGTCGACGCGATCCGACACGATCGAGACCTTGCTGAGCCACCGCCCGACCTTGCGGAGGGCGCGGAGGTCGACGTCGACGATGCGGTCGATTCCGGGGCGCTGGACCTTGACGACGACGTCGCGGAGTCCGCTCTCTTCCGCCATCGCCTCGGTGAGCGTCGCCCGGTGCGCCTGCCCGAGCGACGCCGCCGCGAGCGGTCGCTCATCGACGAAGGCGAAGGCGCGGGTCAGCGGCATCCCGAGCTCTTCTTCGATGCGCTCGCGCATCTCCGCGAAAGGCACGGCGGGCACCTCGTCCTGCAGGCCCTCGAGTTCTTTCGTGATGATCGGCGGAAGCACGTCGAGGCGCGACGACATGAACTGCCCGACCTTGATCATGAGTCCGCCGAGATCGACCGCGAGGACGTGGAAGCGCTGGGCGATGCGCAGGAGCCGCCGGGTTCGGCCTCGGGCGGAGATCCACCCGAGACCGAACCGCGGAAGGAACAGCTCGTACCACCACGCCTGGACGAGATAGCGCGCGGCGAACCGCGTGATGCGCCGGTAGCGCGCACGCATGAGGGCGTCGTCGGTCAACGGGACTCCTGGATGCCGACGTGCCGAGGGCACGCGCCGGGGACGGGCAACCTCAGCCCTGGGCGAGGATGGAGTAGAGCTTGCGACGGGCTTCGTCGAGGATCTCGACGGCCTGCGCGACCTGCTCCTTGTCGCCCGTGCGTGCCACCTGGGCGGCAGCCTGAGCGAGCTCGACGCCGGCCTTGGGGAGCGCCGTCATGCGACCTCCCTCACGCGAGCCCGCGGACTCCCACGGGGCGGTGCGCTCCGTGGTCTCTTCTCCGGCGGCCTCGCGGCCTTCGGCGGTGAGCGAGTAGGTCTTGCGACCGTTCGACTCCTCGGACTGCACGAGGCCTTCGTCGGTCAGCAGCTGGAGCGTCGGGTACACCGAACCCGGGCTCGGCTTCCACGACCCGCCGCTGCGATCCTCGATCTCGCGGATGATCTGGTAGCCGTGCATCGGCTGCTCGAGCAGGAGCGAGAGCACGGCCGAGCGCACGTCACCCTTGTTCATACGGGGTGCGGACGCGGTCTTCTGCTCGAACTGCGCCCGCAGCTGCTCCAGGCCCTCGACGATGCTGGACACCGGCCAGCCGGGGGCGTTGCTTCCGCCGCGTCCGCCGAACGCGTCTCCCAGGAATGAACCACTCATGACGACCTCCTTCGCGCGGACCCGATCTGAGTCAGCGATACATAACGATATATCGTTATGGCGCGGTCGAGGTCGATCGCGGAGGTTTTTCTCAGTACCAGTTGGTCGCCTGCGAATGACCCCACGCGGCACACGGAGTGCCGTAACCGCGGGAGATGTAGTCCAGGCCCCACTTGATCTGGGTCGCCGCGTTGGTCTGCCAGTCGTCGCCGAAGGTCGCCATCTTGTCACCGGGGAGCGACTGCGGGATACCCGTCGCGCCACTGGGGTTGTAGGCCTGGTAGTTCCAGCCCGACTCCTTGGTCCACAGGGAGGAGAGGCAGGAGAACTGATCGTCGCCCCACCCGTACTGCTGAGCGGCGAGCTGGGCGGCGTACTCCTTGGCACCGTCGGGCGTGTTGACGCGCGCAAGGGCCGCGGCCTCATCCGCCTTCCGCTGGGCTTCGGCGGCAGCCGCGGCCTCCGCCTGGCGCTGCGCCTCAGCCGCGGCATCCGCCGCCGCCTTGGCCGCGACGGCGCCGTTCAAGCTGCCACGCAGAACGGCGACGCGATCGTTCACGCGCTGCGTCTCGACCTCGGCGTTCTGACTGAGCGCCGGCAGGAGCACCGTGGGAAGCAGGTCCGAGGTCGACAGACGATCGACCGCATCGTTCAGCGCGGCGGTGTCGATGCCCGTGTCGCCGACCGCCAGCGGCAGACCCGCCGCCGCGATGTCGGCCTGCACGGACGCGGCACCGGAGAGCGCCGACTGCGCGTCGGCAGCGGCGGTGTCGGCGGATGCCGAGACCGCCTGCAGCGTCGGCGTCGAGCCGAGCGTCGCCACCGGCATCGTCGCGGGTGAGGCCGTCGCCTCGGGGGCGCTGAACGCGGACGCCGAGGCGTCCGGCAGGGAGAGCGGTGCCGCGACGGCGAGACCGGTGGTGGCGATCATGCCGAGGGCGAGGCCCGCACAGGTCGCCGCGGTGGCGAGAGTACGACGGGCGCGATGGACGGGAACGAGCTTGAGGTCGGAACGCAGCAAAAGAGCACTTTCGTCGGGGGCGCGCTCTCGGGTGGAGCGCGGGTGTTGTGCCGTCGGGTCGACACAAGTCCCCGAGTGTGGGTGGCCGTTCTGAGCGTTATCTCTTCGTTACCTGGGAGGGTCGTGGGAGGGGGCAGGCGGGAGAGACCACGCCTCGTCGAAGATCGAGGCGTCGCGAGGCTTCTCGGGTCACGCGCGCGGCGTCGAAAATTTCGCGCCCTTGACCTGGCATTTCTTCACAAACCTTCGAGTGCGGGTTGAACGGCTCGTCAGCGACGCGACTCGAGCCCCCGCGACGCGGGGAAAGCGGGCTGATCCGCGACGGAAAAAATCGCGGATCAGCCCGAATTCTCAGGCGCGGTGGTCGCGGTAGTACGCGAGGAGCGCGGCCGTCGAGGCATCCTGGGCAGCGAGAGCGTCGTCGTCGCCCTCGATCGCCGGGGCGATCTGCAGGGCGAGCTGCTTGCCGAGCTCCACGCCCCACTGGTCGAACGAGTTGATACCCCAGATCGTGCCCTGCGTGAAGGTGATGTGCTCGTACAGGGCGATCAATTGACCGAGAACGGCAGGGGTGAGCGAGGGCGCGAAGATCGACGTGGTCGGCCGGTTGCCCGGGAAGGTCCGAGCGGCGACGAGGGCACCCGTCGTCCCCTCGGCCTCGACCTCTTCAGCCGTCTTCCCGAACGCCAACGCCTTGGTCTGGGCGAGGAAGTTCGCGAGGAACAGGCCGTGCACATCTCGGCCGTCGTCGGCCAGGGGGTAGGCCGGGTTGACGAAGGCGATGAAGTCGGCGGGGATGAGACGCGTGCCCTGGTGGATCAGCTGGTAGAACGCGTGCTGGCCGTTGGTGCCGGGCTCGCCCCAGAACACTTCGCCGGTGTCGGTGGTCACCGGGGTGCCGTCCCAGCGCACGGACTTACCGTTCGACTCCATCGTGAGCTGCTGGAGGTACGCGGCGAAACGGTGCAGTTGCTGCGCGTACGGCAGCACGGCGTGCGACTGCGCGCCGAGGAAGTTCGTGTACCAGACGTTGAGCAGTCCCATGAGGACGGGCACGTTCTGCTCGACCGGGGTGGATGCCACGTGCTCGTCGACCGTGTGGAAACCGGCGAGGAGATCCCGGAAGGCGTCGGGGCCGAGTGTGATCGCCAGCGACAGACCGATCGCGGAGTCGACCGAGTAGCGGCCGCCGACCCAGTCCCAGAAGCCGAAGGCGTTCGCGGGATCGATCCCGAAGGCCGCCACCTTGTCGAGCGCGGTCGAAACGGCGACGAAGTGGTGCGCCACAGCGTCGGTGCGTGCGGCGTCGGTGTCGTCGATCGCCCCCGCCGCGGCGAGCTTCTCCCACAACCAATCGCGAGCGAGCCGAGCGTTCGTCAGCGTCTCGAGGGTGGTGAAGGTCTTGGAGGCGACGATGAAGAGCGTCGTCTCGGGGTCGAGGTCGGCGGTCTTTTGAGCGATGTCGGTCGGATCGATGTTGGAGACGAAGCGGGCGTGCACACCGGCGTCGGCGTAGGGAAGGAGCGCCTCGTAGACCATGACGGGTCCGAGGTCGCTGCCGCCGATGCCGATGTTGACGACGGTCGTGACCTTCTTGCCGGTCACGCCGCGCCACTCCCCCGAGCGCACGCGGTCGGCGAAGGCGCTGAGACGATCGAGCACCTCGTGCACATCGTGGTCGACCTGCTGCCCGTCGACGACCAGCGCCGGTTCGGCGCCGGCGGGGCGACGGAGCGCCGTGTGCAGGACCGCGCGGTCCTCGCTGGTGTTCAGGTGTGCACCCCGGAGCATCTCGGCGAAGCGTTCGCGCACGCCGGTCTCACCGGCGAGGTCGATGAGGGCGTCGAGCACTTCGGGGGTCACGAGGTTCTTCGACAGGTCGACGTGCAGGTCGCCGACCGTGCGGGTGAGGTCGCGGACCCGGTCGGCGTCGGCGGAGAACCAGCCGCGGAGGTCGGGCTGGAACGAGTCGCGCAACGCGGAGAGGCGGGACCAGGCGGCGGTGGTGGTGGGGTCGATAGGCGCAGTCACGGTGTCCACGCTAGCGATCCCCGCGCCCGTACACATCGCGGATGACGAAGCGCGTGGAAGACGCTAAAGATCTGCGGGATGGGGAGGAGACGTCGGCGCCTGCTCGGGCAGCGCGATCTCGCGAGCGGCATCCCACGGTTCGGTCCAGCCGAGCAGATCGAACAGTCCGTCCAGCACCATCGCGGTGAAGCCCCAGACCGTCTGCGGCCCGCCGGCCGTCTCGAGCGCGAACGCCGGCCCCCGCCACACCCGTCCCTCGCGTCGGATGACCGTCGACCCGCGACGGTCCGGATCGAGAAGGTCCGCCACGGGGGCGCGGAACACCTCGGCCGACTCTGCCCTGTCGACCGCGCGAACCGATGTCGGGCGCGACCACCAGCCGATCACCGGGGTTACCTCGTGCCGTGAGAACGCGAGCGGCACGGCCGGGAGCGTCCCCAGCACATCGACCCCGTCGGGATCGAGCCCCGTCTCCTCGCGGGCTTCGCGCAACGCCGCGGCCACGGCATCCGCGTCTCCGGGGTCGACACGGCCGCCCGGGAACGCGACCTGGCCCGGGTGCGCCCGCAGGGTGGAGGCACGCGCCAGGAGGAGGACGTCCAGGTCGCTCGGCACGTGCGCCGCCTCGCGGAGGCTCGGGATGCCGTCGAGGACACCGAACAGGATGAGCACCGCGGCGGCTCGCGCCTCGCCCTCGACGGGCAGAGCGTGCAGGGCGGCGAAGTCGCCGGCGTGCGGGCGACGGACGAGGTTCTCCAGTTGCGCGCGGGGGGAGGACATGGGTCGAGGCTACCGAGCGCGTCGTCCGTTCGATCCTCCTCTCCTGCCTCGCCTGCCACCGATCCTCGATCGGGACGTCGACACAGGCACCGGCGGGCGCGGTCGCGGAAGCGGCCCTCTCCGCGCCCGAAGACTCCTTCTCCGCGGCATCGGAGGCCTTCCTGGCGGATTCGGGTCAGCGCCGCCCGGGTGCGGCACCCGCGGCCGGGGTCGTGGCCGTGTCGACGCGGACGCCCAGGGAGACGGTCCAGCCGGAGGAGTTGTCGCCCGTGGCGGTGGCGAGCTCGAGTGCTCCCCCGTCGTCGCCGAAGACGTTGTCGCTGTCGAGCGAGACTCGGGAGAGATTGGATGCCGACGACGGGTACGCCGCGTCCGCGTACACCACGTCGCACGCGGCCTGCGGCAGGGCGACCTGCGACGTCGCGATCGCGTTGGACGCATCGGTGATGGCATCCACGTTCGGGTAGACCTCGAAGTGGATGTGGGGCCAGCGGCCGTCGTAGCAGCCGGGGAAGATCGATGTGAAGGACACGATGCCGTCGTCCCCGACGACTCGGGCCCCGCGCAGGTAGCTCTCGTCCTCGATCCCGGACGAGTACAGCGAGGAGCGTCCCTCGGTGTCGCAATGCCAGACGTACACGGCGGCACCGGCGAAAGGCACGTCGCCGTTCGCGGTGTCGAAGATGGTCAGATTCAGGGTCATCGGCACGCCCGCTGCGGTCGCCCCTC
>NZ_JARHXC010000321.1:0-18063 GCF_029222405.1 Microbacterium sp. Kw_RZR3
TGATCGAGCTCCGGGACCTCGGACGCGGCCTGGCGCGCCTCGCCACCGCTCACGCGTCCACCGCCGCGGTTGCGCGCAGGATCTCGCGTCCGCCGCGCTCCGTCACCGCGGAGCCGCGGCGGTACACCGACTCGCCGCGGAGCCAGGTCTCTCGCACGACGCCCGTGAGCGTCTGCCCATGCCACGGTGAGACCGGATTGCGGTACTCGAGGGCGGCGGCATCCACGACGAACTCCTCATCGGGGGCGAACGCGACGAGGTGCGCCGGGGCGCCCGCCTCGATGACGCCGAGTCCGTCGAGACCCGCGATGCGGGCCGGCCCGGTCGTGAGGAGCGGCAGGATGCTCTCGAACGCCAGGCCTCGGGCTCGGGCCGTCGAGTGCACGGCCGACAGCCCGGTCTGCAGGCCCGCGATCCCGCCCCAGGCCAGGCCGAAGTCGGGGTTGCCCTTGAGCTCGACGGTGGCCGGCGAGTGATCGCTGACGATCGCGTCGATCGTGCCGTCGACGATCCCGGCCCACAGCAGATCGCGGTTGTCGCCGCCGCGGATGGGAGGGCAGCACTTGAAGGCCCCCGCGCCGTCGGGCACCGCGTCGGCGTCGAGCGTCAGATAGTGCGGGCAGGTCTCGACCGTCAGCCGCACGCCCTCAGCCTTCGCGGCGCGCACGTCGTCGAGCGCTCCCCCGTCGGCCACGTGAACGATGTGTGCGCGGGCGCCCGTGCGGCGCGCCGCCTCGATGACGCGGCGGATGGCCGCCCTCTCGCTCAGGGGCGGGCGGCTGGCCTCGAAGTCGCGGTAGTGCGGCCCGAGCGCGCCGTCGGCGTGCAGGTGCGCGGGGTCTTCGGCGTGGACGATCAGCAGACCGTCGAAGGTGGCGAGCTCGGCGAGGCAGCGCTCGAGCTGATCGGCGTCGAGATGCCCGAACTCGTCGATGCCGCTCGGCGACAGGAAGCACTTGAAGCCCACGACCCCGGCGTCGGCGAGCTTGCGCAACGACCCGAGGTTCTCGGGCACCGCGCCGCCCCAGTAGGCGACGTCGACCGCGAGCTTTCCCGCGGCGGCCGCACGCTTGGCATCCAGAGCATCCGTCGTGGTCGTCACGGGGAGGCTGTTCAGCGGCATGTCGACGATGGTCGTCACGCCCCCGGCGGCGGCTGCGGCGGTGCCGGTCGCGAAGCCCTCCCACTCGGTACGACCCGGCTCGTCGAGGTGCACGTGCGAGTCGACGAGGCCCGGCAGGAGCACGGAATCGCCCGGCAGCACCGTCTCGGCCGCGGCGTCGAACGGCTCGACCGCGGTGATGACCCCGCCCTCGCTCACGACCGTTGCGGGGCGGAACTCCCCGTCGAGATAGACCCGTCGCGCGGCGATCCGTGTGCTCATACCGGCCACGCTAAGCGCCCCGCGTTTCGCAGATGTAACCGTGATCAACATTCATGCAAACACCTCGAGATTCGCTGCCTGGGGAGGAAGGGTGGGCGCACCTGCCCCACGAGCGGGAAGCGCGTACTCGTCGCGCTTGCTCGTCCCGAGACCCATCCGCACCATCCCGGATGCCATCCCCACCGCCGCCGCGACCCCGTCCACGACCGGGACACCGACGCGTGCCGACAGCTCGGCGCAGAGGTCCGCCATCCCGGCACAGCCGAGCACGATGACGTCAGCCCCGCCCGCCGCAGCCTCTGCGCTGTACCGCGCGATGGTCTCCACCGCGACCGAGCCGGTGTCCTCGAGGTCGAGCACGGGGATCCCGGTCGCCGCGAGCGACACGCACGCCCGCTCCATGCCGTACCGCGCGACAAGGTCGTGCGCACGCCCGAGCGTGCGGCTGAGCGTCGTGACGACGCCGAAGTGCCGCCCCGACACCGCGGCCAGGTGCATCGCCGCCTCGGCGATCCCGACGACCGGGGCGTCCACCAGCTCGCGCGCCGCGTCGAGTCCCGGGTCGCCGAAGCACGCGATCACGTACGCGTCGGCGGGGTTCGCACCGTCGCGGTCGGCGGCGACCAGCTCGACCACGGCGGCCGCCGCAGCGACCTCGTCGACGTGGCTCTCGATCGCCGACGCGCCCACGGCCGGGCACACGGCGTCGACGACCACGTCGGGCCCCGCCACCCCCCGGGCGGCGTCCGCGATCTTCGCGGTCATCGCCCGGGAGGTGTTGGGGTTGATGAGCAGGATCCTCACGCGAGCGCCTCGCGCGGGCCGGCGGCGGTCGGGCGCCCGGGCGTTGCCGTCCCGCGCTCCGGAACCGCGGCATCCTGAGTCGTCTTCGCGAGCACCACGGGCGCATCGGGCGCGACGGCTCCGGAGCCCGGCACCGGGGTCCCGGCATCCGCGACCGTCCGTGCCAGCACCAGGGCCTCGACCTCGGCAGCGGCCGCCACCTCGACGGTGCCGTCAGAGATCCCCTCTGTCTCACCGTCGAACGTCGGCACCCGCGGGTCGATGCGCTCGAACAGCAGGAACAGCACGTAGCCGAGGCCGCAGCCGATGAACCAGCTGTAGTCGCTGATCCACGAGACGTTGAACAGACCGAGGTCGGCGAACAGCTTCGGGAAGACGGCGATCGCGACCGTCGGAACACCGGCCACGATGACCGCCTTGACCGCATTCGGGTTGAAGCCGTTGCGGTACCAGTAGGGGCCCTGGGCATCCATCGTGAACATCGCGTCGACCTTCACGCGCTGGCGGGCGGCGATGTAGTAGCCGGCGATCAGGATGCCGAAGAGGGGCCCGATCAGCGCACCGAGGACGCCGAGCGAGTAGTGGATCGCGTCGCTGTTGGAGTACCAGTTCCACGGCATGAGGAACGTCGAACCGACCGCGGCGATCATGCCGCCGGCGCGCCACGAGATCTTCTTCGGCGCGACGTTCGAGAAGTCGAACGCGGGCGAGATGAAGTTCGCGACGATGTTGATGCCGACCGTCGCGGTCACGAACGTCAGGCCGCCGAGGAGGATCGCGAAGGGCGTATCGATCTGCTCGACGGTCTTGATCGGGTCGGTGATGAGCGAACCGAACACCGGCACCGTGGCCGACGCGGTGATGACCGTCAGCAGCGAGAAGAACACGAAGTTGACCGGCAGACCCCAGAAGTTGCCCTTCTTCACGGCGGCGAAGCTCTTGCCGTACCGGGCGAAGTCACCGAAGTTCAGCATCGGACCCGAAAAGTACGACACCACGAGCGCGATCGCGCCGAACATCACGGGGATCGAGGCCCAGAAGTCGAGCTGGGTGGTCGACAGGGTGAACGAGATGTTCTGGATGCCGGCCTGCGACACGAGGTACACCGCGAGCACGATCATCACGACGTAGACGGCGGGGCCCGCCCAGTCGATGAAGCGGCGGATGACCTCCATGCCGTTCCAGAACAGCAGGAACTGCGCGGTCCACAGGATCGCGTACGAGATCCAGCCGAGCGCCGAGAGCCCCGCGAACGAGACGTCGAGGAGGGCGGCGGACCCGGGCACGAACTTCAGGAAGATGATGTTCAGCGACTCGGCCGCGAGGAACGTCTGCACGCCGTACCAGGCGATCGCGATGAGACCACGGATGATCGCGGGGATGTTCGCACCCCGGATGCCGAACACCACACGGTTGATGACGGGGTACGGGACGCCCGTCTTCTGACTGGGCTTGGCGACCATGTTGGCGAAGACCTGCACGATCACGATGCCGGCGATCAGCGCCACGAGCACCTGCCACGACTGCAGGCCGAGGGCGAACAGCGAACCGGCGGTGACGTAGCCGCCGACCGAGTGCACGTCGCTCATCCAGAAGGCGAAGATGTTGTAGCTCGTCCACTTCTGCTTGCGCAGCGGGGCGAGGTCTTCGTTGGCGAGCCGGTCGTCGTACTCGGGCTTCATGTTGCCGCCACCGTGGGGGTGGCCGGCGGCCTCCACGAGATCGTGGGGGCCGGTGAGCGGTGTGGAAGTCATGTCATTCCTCTCAGGACGATGGATGCCACGACGTGGAGTCCGCGGCCGGAGTGGAGCTCTGATGTGAAGTTATGGGTTCACACAACCCCGCTGGTTTCGCTCGTGTAACGAGCGTGTGAAGTCGATCCTTCACACGCTGCGGCTCCCTAGACTCGGGGCATGACGCAGCCGCCCCTCGCCGACGCCGTCGACCAGGGCGCGGCCGCGACGCCCCAGCCGTCGGCATCCGTCGGGGCGCGCATCCGCGATCTCCGTCAGGCCCGGGGCATCTCCGCCCGCTTTCTCGCGAAGACGCTCGGCATCTCCCCCAGCGCCGTGTCGCAGATCGAGCGCGGGGTGATGCAACCGAGCGTCTCGCGGCTCATCGCGATCACCGACGCCCTCGGCGTTCCTCTCGTGGCGGCTTTCGACCCGGCATCCGACCGTCCCATCGAACCCGTCGGGCCCTCGGGCTTCACGCTTCAGCGCGCGGGGCAGTCGCCCGACATCGTGCTCGACAGCGGGGTCTCGTTCCGCCGGCTGACCCCCGGATCGTCCCCCGGCGTCGACTACTTCGAATCGATCTACCCGCCCGGCGCCTCCGCCCACGGTGCGGACGGCCTGTTCCACCACGAGGGCTACGAGGTCGGCACGGTCGTCGCGGGTGAGCTCACCATCGACTTCGAGGCCGAGCGCGTGATCCTGCGGGCAGGGGATGCCATCAGCTACCCCTGCTCGGTCCCCCACCGCCTGCACAACACCGGCGAGACGGATGCCGTGGCGCACTGGCTGATCGTGCACGCCTGAACGGCAGATTTCACACGAGGAGAATTTTCCTTGCGCGAAAGATCTCCTTATAGGAGAATTTTCCTCGGAGGAAATCATGGACAGCGAGAAGATTCGGAGCCGTGCGCGAGACTACGGCATCGACCTCATCGGAAACATGCCGACGGCGAACAGCCCGGTCACCTCTCTCGTCGTTTCACGCGGGAAGCAGCAGCAGACGGTCACCGCGGTTGCGGTGTCGCCTCTGACCCTCACGGAGCTGGAGCACATCCTCCCTCTCCCCGTGAAAGGTCCTGTCGTCGCGCTGAGCAGCCGAGTCACGCCGCGCAACGCGGACGCGCTCCGAAACATCGGCGTCAACTTCATCGACGAGGCAGGTAACGGCTACCTGTCGCTCGGAGACACGCTGATCGACGTGCGCGGGCGGACGCCCGACTCCGCCACCGGCCTCCGTAAACCCGCGAAGAGCGCCTCCCTGTTCACGGAAAAGCGGTCGCAGGTCATCCTTGCGGTGATCAGCTGGCCGGACCTCCTCGCTGCACGGCTCCAAGACCTCGCGCGAGCCGCCGGAGCCTCCGTGAGCTTCACGCAGAAGACGCTGGTGGCTCTCGAATCAGCCAACTTCCTCGACCGCTTCGGCCCACGCGACCACGGTTCCCTGAGGAACATCGACTCGCTGATCGATGGATGGGCGGCAGCATTTACGAGCGGACTCGGCTCGCGGGAGAACACTCGAGCCTTTCGTGGGACTTTCGACCCGTCCCGCCTCTCTCCGGACGGCCCACCGCTCTATCTCAGCGGAGAAGCCGTCGCACCGTGGATCGCACGCAACATCACATGGACCATCTACGCCGACGGCATCCCCCGCGATGCAGCCCAAGCGGGGCGCTGGGCGCGCGATGACGAGTCACCGACCCTGTTCCTTCGCGAGAAGTTCTGGACCGAGCCTGTCCCGGCGCGCACGCGAGAATCTGCCCGACTACGAGAAGCGCCGCCTTTGCTGGTCTACGCCGATCTCCTGGCATCCGGTGATTCTCGCGAACGAGAAGCAGCCCAGCGTCTGAGAAACGACAATGCTCGGCTGCGCGCGCATTGACCTCCGACTGCTGGACGATGTCGCGGCGGCCGTCCACGATCTGGTCACGACGACGGGTATCGATCCTCGGAAAATCCTGCTGGTCGGGGCACGGTGTCGCGATGCCATCCATTCCGCCTTGGGAAGAACGACACCGACGCGCCTGACCACAGACCTCGACCTCGGAATCGCCATCGCCTCATGGAACGAGTTCGAGCGGATCGGATCGGCATTCACCTCCATCCAGTCGAACGGAATCGCCTTTCGCGTCGCCGGTATGCATGTCGATGTCGTCCCGTTCGGCGATGTCGCTGAGGAACCCCGCGGCCTCAGCCGACCATCGACCCGCAATGACGACATCGTCGTCTTCGGATTCCAGGAGGTGTTCGACCGAGCATCAATCCTGACGCTTCCCACCGGGGAAGCTGTCCGTCTTCCTCAACCCTCGGGGTATGCATTGCTCAAAACCCGCGCGTGGGCGGATAGAAGTGCGCACGGCGACCATCGCGACGCACAGGATCTGGCTGTTGCCTTCGACTGGTATGCGCAGGATCCGTCAACGAGCGATCGTCTCTTCAGCGCCGACATCGACATCAGCGAACTGTACGGCTTCGACGCTAACCAGAGCAGCGCGCATCTCCTCGGCCGTGACATTCGGCGGCATCTCATCCCCTCAGACGCGAACGACCTGGTGAGCCGGTTCACCGGCCTGGACGTGCGGCCGCTCACTGGCCACCTGCTCAACCTGCCGCAGGACCGGTCGCGACGACTCGATATCGTCGAGGCGTTCACGCGCGGTCTCCGCGACGCGCAACCGCCCGCCTGACGCCTGATGGCCGGAGCGGACGACGGAGCCCCCGCCGACCCGGACGTCGGCGAGGGCCCCGCGTGTTCTACTTCGCGATCAGCGTCAGCGTCAGCGTCGAGTGGTAGACACCGACGGGCGCATCCTTGGGCGGTGTGAAGTCCAGGCCCGCGTCGAAGCGCGCGCCGCCGACCCCCGTGGACACGCCGGCCGCGCCCGTGGCGATGACCCCTCCGCCCGTGCCGACGGCGAGACCCGGCAGCAGGACCTCGCCCGCGAACGACATCGGTCGGATGCCGAGCGCGTCCGCCGGGGCGGAGTAGGTGCCGCTGGTGAAAGGCGTGGCCGTCGCGGTGAGCGTCCATCCCGTCAGCGCGGCACGATCATCCACGACGGTGACCTTGCCGAGGTTCGCCGTCGCACGCGTCCCCCGCTCGACCGAGCCGAAGTCCACCGAGGACTTCTGCGCATCGAGAGACCACAGATCGCTCGCGGTCACCGTGGTGCGCAGCTCCGTGTTGTCGCGCAGCGTGGTCGGGTGCACCGGGATCTCGAACGTGCCCCAGGCGAGGACGGTCGGATCGTTCGGCTGCGTGAGCGCGACGGTGTGGCGGCCCGCTTCGAGCGCGGAGACATCGACGATCGCGTCGCCCGCGGCATCCGTCGTCACCTGTCCGAGATCCGTCGGCGAGGACCACGCCCACGCCCGCAGGACCTGACCCTTGTGCGCCGCGCCCGCGTGCACCGTCACGGTGGTCCCCCCGTCGAGAGGACCCGTGACGTCCACGGGAGCCAGGTCCGAAGAGGACGGCAAAGACGGCGTCGGATCGATGACGGTGAGGGTCGCCGCCGCCGACACGGTCTTGCCGCCCTCGACGTTGGAGGCCACGGCGCGGAACTTGCGGCCGTTCATCTCGGTCGTGGCATCCTTCACCGTCAGGGTCGACGAGGTGACCTCCGCGACATCCGTCCAGGCAGACCCGTCCGCGGACGACTGCCAGGCGACGGTCGGAGCGGGCGATCCCCCCGCGGTCACCGAGAACGTCGCCGTTCCCCCCACAAGCACGCGCTGGTCCGACGGGTCGGTGAGCGTCGGCACGGGTGCCGAGATGGTCACCGTCGCCTCGAGCGCCTTCCCGTCACGACTGCCCAGCGACTGCACGAAGCTCAGCGGGTGGGCGCCGGCGCCGGAGACGGGGCTCTCGAGGGCCACGTGCCAGGTGCCGTCCGCGGCGACCGCTGCCCGACCGATCGTGCGGCCCCGGTCGACGACGCGCACGTCGGCGCCGGCGAGCCCGGTGCCGTCGAACGACGCGAGAGACGCCCCCGCCGGCTGTGCCGACGACACGTCCGTCACCAGGGCGAACTGCGGTCCGCCAGCGTCGATGTTCTGACGCTGGTACAGGAACTGGTCGGTGGTCAGGGCGTGGTCGACGATGCGCGTCTCACCGACGCAGCCGTACCAGCCGTGCTCGGGCTCCTCGTTCCACGTCGAGGCGCCGATGACCCACGGCATGAAGTCGGCCGCCATCATCCCGCCGACCTGCGAGGCGTTGCGGAGCACCGGAACGCCGTCGACGTACATGATGACCGTTCCCTTGGCCGGGTCGTTCACGATCGCGACGTGATGCCACGACCCGGGCATGATCTCGCCCGACCAGAGGGTGTAGGAGTTCTTCGAGCGCGGATCGGCGGCCGAGTACTGGTACTCGCGGAGGTTGGAGATGCCCAGCCATGCCGCACCGGCACCGGCGTCGGAGGAGTCGTTGATGCCCATCCACTGGCGGGCACCGCCGCGCGTGATGGCTGCTCCCCAGCGGTTGGCCGCCTCGGTCCAGTTGGTGTCCATCTGAAGGAACGTCTCGAGCGTGTAACCGGTCGTCGCGTCGAGGTGCGCGAAGGTGGCCGGGGCTCCGTACTCGGTGGTGATGTAGCCGAGGTTGTCGCGCGCGCCCGCATTACGGTGGACGTCGGTGAAGCACACCGCGCCCTTGTCGGCCGAGTAAACCGGCACGTTGGCGTGCGAGATCGAGACGTCGTCGCTCGTGTCGGGCGCGTCGGTGTCGTCCACGGGGTTGCGGTACATCGGGCTCGACCCGGCGATGTCGGGGATCTCGGTCGTGTCCGTCATGTCGCCCCCGGCGACGCCGCCGAACCGCCAGTGCGCGATCGTCCCGTCGACGCGCACGTAGTCGCTGTCGTTCCCGGCGACGGCGAGCTGCTGCTCCTTCCCCTGTCCGGTCCATCCCGCCGACACGATCTGCTTGGCTCGCTCCGACAGATCGACGTTGTCGGCCTGCGCCGCGGTGGGGGCCGACCATCCGAAGCGGGCGCCGAAGTCGATCGGGAGGCTGAACTGCTGCCACTTCCCGTCGAGCACGGGGGTGTCCGTCGACGTGAGTGCATCGGCGTGCTTCTTCGACACCCAGGGCGAGACGGTGTCGACGTCGATGCTGTTGTTCGTGAGGTCGAACTCGAACAGCGTCATGATGCCGTTACCGCCGTCCGCGGCCATCTGGTAGTCCGTCAGCACCTCGAACACGGGGTGTCCGAAGTCGTTGGTCAGCGTTCGCTGGGTCGCCCCGTGGAAGTGACCGTTCAGGGTCAGGACGATCTGGTCGTTCTTGCGGATGAGCTTGTCCCACAGCAGGTCGCCGTACCACCAGCTCGTGGGAGAGATCTGGTCCTGGTCGATGCCGATGATCGCGTGCGAGTTCAAGATCACGGGGACACCGGGGTGGGCGTCGAGGATGCCCTGCGCCCACGCGAACGTGTCGTCGGAGGCGTTCCAGCCGAGCGAGAGGACGATCCAGTCGTGTCCCTCCGCCTGGAAGTCGTAAGCCGAGGAGTACCCGTTCTGGAAGGTGCCGAGCAGCGTTCCTCCGGCCTGCCGCTTCAGCGTCGTCGCCCCGAAGTTCGACAGGTAGTTCGCCGCGTTGGCCTCCGACGAACGTGCGCCCTGGTCTGCCACGTCGTGGTTGCCCGGGATGATCGAGTACGGCACGCCCCCGTCCTCGAGGATCCGCATGGCCTTCGACGCGGCGGTCCACTGATCGCCCACCCACTGCTGGTCGACGACGTCGCCGAGCTGCACGGCGAACGGGATGTTCAGGTCGTTCTTGTGGTCGACGACCCACTGCGTCTGCGCCTCGAACGGGTTCGTTCCGTACTGGGGGTAGAACTGCGACGCGCTGTAGCGCGAGTAGAACTGCGTGTCGGGGAGGACGGGCAGGAGGAAGCTGGATCGGTCCGCGGTGGCGGGCGCGTCGGCTGATGCGGCGGCGGACGGGGCCGACGAGGGGGTGTTCCCGTCAGCCGCCAGCGCGACGGAGGCATTGCCGAGGACGAGGGTGGACAGGGCGAACGCCGTCACGGCGGCGACCACGGAACGTGCGCGCGAGGCGCGACGAGGCTGGATGGACATCTCTCTTCTCATCAGATGCGGGAAAGCGGAACGGCGAGTCAGGAAGCGGGGGTGCGGGGCCCGTAGGCCTCGACCTCCGAGAGGGTCATCCACGTGCCGGACGACTTGTTGCCGACGATCACGCGCAGGCCGGTGGCGAGCACGGGGGTGGAGGTGACCTCCAGGGAGAGGTTGGCGGTCGCGTTGGTGACGGGCCAGCCCGACGCGGTCGGCAGGTTCTTCCACCCGCCGAGCAGGGTGCGGTACTGGACGGTCACGGTGCCGATGTTCTGCTTCCCGCCGATGTCGTAGACGTTCACCCCGGTGATCTGGCGAGGCTGATCGAACGAGAACGACACACGGTTGGGGTTGACCCGGTTGGCGGCTCCACCGCTGCGCCAGTCGGCGAAACCGACGGCGTTGCGGTTGCCATCGGTGAGGGCGAACGTCGTGCCGTCCTTGAACGTCCAGTCCGGACGCACACCGTTCTGCCGCAGCAGGTTCACGCGCTCGGGTGCGACGAGCGTGATGATCAGTCGAGCGCTGAAGCCCGATCCGGCGACCGCCTCGACCGTGACGGTTCCGGGCTGCGCGAGCGCGGCATCCGTGAGAGCCGACCAGTCCCACGACACCGGGGAGGTCACGGTCGCCGCCGTTCCACTGACCTTGCGCACGACCGTGCGCGGGGCGAGCATCCGCAGTTCCTTCACGCTCACACCCGCGTAGGACTTCAGCGCCGCGTCGTCCGCCTGACCGGGCGAACCGACGGAGAAGTGCGCCGTGACCGCGACCGCCTCACCGAAGAAACCGGATGCCGTTCCGGTCACGTCGACCTCGCCGCTGCTGTTCCAGACCGATCGATCGGGCATGCGCCAGGCGATCGACGTCAGAGGAACCGATCCTCCCCAGCCGTATCGGGCTGCAAGGCTCGTCGGCATCGACGGCGCCGACCCCGCGGGGACCACCGCGCTGGGGACCGCCACGGTGGCCTGCAGCGTGTGCATCCGCCACTTCTGCACGGCGGCACCGGTGTTGAGCGTGTACGTCTGCACCTCCGAGCCGTCGGTGGTCTTCCAGTTGTACAGATCGAGCGCGGCGGATTGCGACGACGGATCCGGCTGCACGTTCACGAGGTTGACGGTGCCGTCGCCGGCGTCGCGCGCCTCCCACTGGGCGTAGGGATCTGACGCGGAGTCCGCGACATCGGCGAGCTGGAGGTAGCGGAAGGCCGTCTCGCTGTTGCGGGAACGGACGAGGACCCGGTCCTGCTGATCGGCGATCAGGTAGGTGTTGGCCGACCCCGTGACGGGAAAGAAGCGCAACGCCTGCGCCTTCAGCGACGCTGCGTTGCCGGTCCTCATGGTCTCGATCGCGGCGGCGGCGCGGTCCGTCGCGCCGGGCGCCGATGACACCTGCGCGTTCGTGTCGCCGATCTGCAGGACCTTTCCTGCCGCGTTCACGCTCTCCAGCAGCAGGAGCGTGGGAGCCCCGACCCCCGAGGGGAGGGCGGAGGTGGATGCCTGGAAGCGGTCGATCGGCGCGGCTGAAGCCGGTGCGGCGACCATCAGCCCGACGAGTGAGACGGCGACGGCGGCGAGAAGTCGCAGGGACCGTCTCGGAGACGTGGGGGGCATGGGAAACGGGGTCCTCTCGCGGATGGGGCGCCCTTTCCGGGCGTCGGCCCTCGGGCGGGCCGGACAGAAGCTATCCACGCGATCTGCCCGGCAACTCTCACGGGCGGTATCTAGAGATGAACGGCGGGTTCTCGCCGCGTGGACGGGCGCGGCCGGTCGCCGCACACGAATGTTCCCCACAGCAACATCGCCGACACATCCCGCCACAGCCCCGTAACGCGGCGCGCCTAGCCTGACCGGCATGCACTTGCACCACTTCAACGCGGCCTCGACGGCGGATGCCACGGCCGTCGTCCGCGTCTGGGCCGACATCCCGGGCTGGGTCGATGCCGTCGTCGCGGGTCGCCCCTACGCCGACGTCGACGCCCTCGCCGCGTACGCCGGAGACCTCGCCGCGGTCTGGTCGCCGGACGACCTCGAGGCGGCGCTGCACGCGCACCCCCGCATCGGCGCGAAGGTCGCGGGCGACGGCGCCGAGGCCGCGGCATCCCGTCGCGAACAGGGGTCCATGGCCTCCGCCGCCGACGACGACGTCGCCGCGATCGCCGCCGGGAACGCGGCATACGAGGAGCGGTTCGGCCGCGTCTTCCTCATCCGCGCGGCCGGACGCACGCCGAGCGAGATGCGCACCGAACTCGAACGCCGCCTCGGCAACGACCCCGACACCGAGATCGTCGAAGCCACCCGTCAGCTCGCCGAGATCGCCCTGCTCCGCCTGCGGACGACGTTCGCCGACGAGGCACCGGCCGAACCCGAGGACGCCGAATGACCCACCTCACCACCCACATCCTGGATGCCACGGCGGGCACGCCCGCGACCGGCGTCACCGTCGCGCTGGCCCGGCTCGACGGCACCCCCGTCGCCGAGGGCACGACCGACGGAGACGGCCGCCTCGCCCTCGGATCCGATCGCCTCGAGGACGGCGACTACGCGCTGACCTTCGGCACCGGTGCCTACTTCCGCGCGCGCGGAGTCGCGTCGTTCCACCCGATCGCGACGGTCGCGTTCACCGTGAGCGGCGAGGCGCACCTGCACGTGCCCCTGCTGCTGAGCCCGTTCGCCTACTCGACCTACCGCGGCAGCTGAGGAGAGGCATGAGAGTCATCGTGATCGGGGCGGGAGTCGGCGGAACGTCCGCGGCGCTCGCCCTGCAGAAGCTCGGCCACGAAGTCGTCGTGTACGACCGCATGCGCGAGAACCGTCCGGTCGGCGCCGCGCTGTCGCTGTGGTCGAACGGCGTGAAGGTGCTCAACTGGCTGGGCCTCGGCCCCGAAGTCGCTGCCCTCGGCGGTCGCATGGACGACATGGCCTACTACGACGGCCACACCGGCGACGAGCTCTGCCGCTTCAGCCTCGCCCCCGTGACCGAGCAGACGGGCCAGCGCCCCTACCCGGTCGCGCGGGCGGATCTGCAACAGCTGATGATGGATGCCGTCGGCTCCGCCCACATCCACCTCGGCAAGCAGCTGACCGGCGTGTCCGAGGCCGACGGCGTGGTCACCGCCACCTTCGCCGACGGCACCACCGACACGGCCGATATGCTGATCGGGGCCGACGGGGCGCGCTCGATCGTGCGCGACTACGTCACCGAGCCCACCGGCATCCGTCCCGAGAGGTCGTACTCGGGATACGTGAACTACAACGGTCTCGTGCGCGCCGACGAGCGGATCGGACCGCTCGGTCAGTGGACGACCTACGTCGGCGACGGCAAGCGGTGCGCCGTCATGCCGGTCGCGGGCGACCGGTTCTACTTCTTCGTCGACGTACCCGGGCCGTCGGGAGTGGTCGAGGACCGCATGGCCGCGCTCGAGGCGGCATTCGGATCGTGGGGCGCACCGGGAGTGCGCGCGCTCCTCGACGGCATCGACCCGGACGAGTCGCTCAACCGCGTCGAGATCTGGGACATCGACCCCTTCGACACGTGGGTGCGCGGGCGCGTCGCGATCCTCGGCGACGCCGCCCACAACACCGCACCCGACATCGGCCAGGGGGCGTGCTCGGCGCTCGAGGACAGCTTCGCTCTCGGCATCGTGTTCGCCACGACGACGCTCGGCGTCGCGGACTCGCTGAAGCGCTACGAGCGCATCCGCACCGAGCGGGCCGGCGACCTCGTGCTGCGCGCCCGTAAGCGCGCGCACGAGACGCACGCGTTCGACGTCGCCGCGACGCAGGCCTGGTACGACGGCCTGCGCCGCGAGGACGGGACGGGGGTGATCCGCGGGATCGTGGGGAACATCGAGGGCAGCCCCGTGGAGCTGGGCGCGAGCGTGATGCGCTGACGCGGGCTCGGGCGCGGTCGGCACGCGAAGCGGGCGAAACTCCTGAGAAACGGATGCTGGGCACCCGTCGAGCGCGGGAACCTGCGGCATCCAGCCCCGAAGAGTCCGAAAACTCAGGAGTTCCGCGCACCGTCGCCGAGGGACGGAGGCGGTGGTCCCGCGAGGCGCGAGCGTCCTGCCCCTGACCCGGCGTGGACGCGTCACCTCTGCGCGGTCACCGCCGTCCGGTCCACCTCCACGTCACCGCCGACGACCGTCAACAGCACGTCGGCCGTCGCGAAGGCGTCGGGATCCGCGGTCAGCGGGTTGGCGGAGAACACGGTGAGGAACGCCGGCATCCCCTCCTCGATCGTGCCGCCCGCCTCGCCGACCGAACGCCACCAGCCACGCGTGTGCGCGTCGAGGGCGACCGGGGCGTCGAGGGCTTGATCGGGCAGGACGGGCGTGACGTCCACGCGCCCGGCCGGGCGGCGGAGCATCGCCGCGGCGAGGGTAGCT
This sequence comes from Microbacterium sp. Kw_RZR3, assembly GCF_029222405.1. Lineage (NCBI taxonomy): Bacteria > Bacillati > Actinomycetota > Actinomycetes > Micrococcales > Microbacteriaceae > Microbacterium > Microbacterium sp. Kw_RZR3. The sequence continues at coordinate 14,402 of NZ_JARHXC010000321.1, forward strand.
CGCGCGTCGTACGGGGCCACCGGCCAGTCCGATCCGAGGGCCACGACCACGCCCTTCTCGTGAAGGTCGCGCGTGCGCCACGCGCGGTCGGCGCGCTCGTCGCCGAGGCGGCGCGACCAGTTGTCGGTGTGGTCCGCGCGCGTGAAGTGCGTGCAGTGCGTGGGCTGCATGCTGACCGAGACTCCGGCTTCGACGATGAGATCCAGCACGTCGTCGGGCAGCGTCTCGATGTGCTCCATGCGGTGCGGGACACCGGTGCGCTCGAGGCCGTTCAACGTCGCGGCCACGAACTCGATGCCGCGATCGCCGATCGCGTGGGTCGTCGTCGGGATGCCGCGGGCGTGGAAATACTCGACGGCGGCGGCGTACTCGGACGGGCTGAGCCAGAGCGACTCGGTCGACTCGCCCAGAGTGTCGGGCTCTCGCAACCACGCGGTGCCGTTGTCGATGGTGCCGTCGATCATGAGCTTGATGCCGCGCACTTCCCAGCGGCGACCGTGCCGGCCCTGCAGGTCGGCGAGCTGCGCCCAGTCCGCCTCGGTGGATCCGGGAACAGCCATCGGCGAGACGCGAAGACGGATCGGCAGCTCGCCCTCCGCCTCGATCGCATCGAAGAGGTCGAAGGCGTCGGGGTGCGACGAGTCGAGCATCTGCCCGATCGTCACGCCCGTCTCGGCCATGCCACGCAGGATGGCGACGAGGGCATCACGCCGCTCCTCGAAAGTCAGGGCGGGGATGATGCGTGTGACGCGCCCCATGGCGCGGTGCTCGAGGAGATATCCCGTCGGCGTGCCCTCGGCGTCGACGGCGATCGACGAGGCGTCGTCGAAGGTCTCGGCACCCGTGACACCCGCGCGAGCCAGCGCCGCCGCGGACGCGACGGCCGAGTGCGCATCGAAGAGCTGCACGAACGCGAGGCGGTCCTGCGGCAGCCGGTCGAAGAGTCGCATCGACGGTGCCGCCACACCGAAGACGATGGGATTGAGACCCCACCCGAACACCCATTCGCCCGCGTCGGCGGACTCCGCGGCCAGCGCCTGCTGGGCGTCCTCGAGGGTCTCCGCCTCGCTCAGATCGACGCCTCTCGTCATCCCGATCCCGGCGACGGGATGGATGTGCGCATCGACGACACCGGCGGTGAGCGTCGCATCACCCAGGTCGACGACGCGCTGAGCGCGCGGGATCCACGAGTCAGCGGCATCCGGAGTCCCCACCCCCACGATCACGCCGTCGCGGATCGCCACGAACCCGGCCTCCGCAGGCGCGCCGGCGAGGGCCGTCGGCGTGAGGACCGCTCCCGCGAGGACCAGCAGGTCGGTGTTCTCGGGCATGGGTGCCTCCCTTCTCAGTGCGCGACAGGTGTCGCTTCGATCGGATGCCGTCACTTCTGCCCCAGGAACGACTCGCGCGGCAGCTGGTCGATCGCCTCGGTGGTGGGTTCGACCTCCGAGAAGTCGAGCTTCGGAACCGGGCGCCGGAACATCCCCGTCTTGATCGCGAGGATCACCACGCCCAGCAGTGCCCAGATGCCGCCGATGACCCACGTCACGCCCTCGAGCGAGCTCAACAGCCAGAGCGTGAGCGCGAAGCCGATCCCGGGAACGATCCCGTACCGCACGAGGCGCCCCGCGGTGAGCGCGTGCCGCTCCGCGCGCGGCGGGAAGAGATAGGTGCGGATGACGGAGAGGTTCACCATCGCGAAGGCCACGAGCGCGCCGAAGCTGATCATGAACGCTGCCTGAGCGAGCGTGACGAACAGGCCCGCGAGGGCCACAACCGACACGAGCGCCGTCGCGACCACCGGGGTTCCGTACGTCTTCGATAGGCCGCCCAGGGGGCGCGGGAGAATTCCGTCTCGACCCATCGAGAACAGGATGCGAGACACCGCCGCCTGACCCGCGAGGCCGGCACCGAGGGTGCCGAGAACGGTGATGAAGACGAAGACCGCCCCGAGGATCGGTCCCCCGACATGCTCGAAGAGCACGGCCCCCGCGGCATCCAGAAGCGCCTGCGGCGCGGTGCTCCAGTCCGACAGGTGGTAGGCCAGGGCGCCCACCCAGGCGACCGCGATGAAGAGGAGTCCACCGACGATGGTGGTGATCATGATCGCGACCGGGATGTCGCGACGCGGACGCTTCGCTTCTTCGGACAGGGTCGAGACCGCGTCGAAACCGAGGAACGACAGCGAGAGCACTGCGGCGCCCGTCAGCACCGGGCTGAACTGCGCGCTGCCGGGGAGGAACGGCTCGAGAACGCCCGGCGCGTTCGGGTCGCCGATCGCGGTCTTGATCGCGAAGAACGCGAAGACCACGACCGCGGCGAACGAGACGAGCACGACGGCCGTGTTGACCTTGCTGACCAGTGAGATGCCGAGGACGTTGAGGATCAGGGCGACGACGATCGCACCGAGGGTGAACACCCACACGGGCACGGCGGGGAACTGGGTGTTGGCGTAGAGCCCGAGGATCAGGAAGTTGATCATCGGGATGAACAGGTAGTCGAGCAGCAGGATCCAACCGGTGAGGAAGCCGACACCGCCGCCGAACGACTGCTGCGCGTAGGTGTACGCCGAGCCCGCAACCGGATAGCGGCGCACCATGGCCGAGTAGCTCGATGCCGTGAACAGCATGACGACCAACGCCACGACGTACGACGCGACGAGGTGGCCCTCGGTCAGCTGGTTCACGATGCCGTACGTGGTGAAGACCGTGCCGATGGCCATGTAGGAGATGCCGAAGAGGGTGAGCCCCACGACACCCATCGAGCGAGGGAGGGAGGTACGGGAACGCTGGGACATGAGCGAACTCCTTGGGTGAGGGGCGATCACCAGCGATCGCGTTAAACGAACATAGTTCGATTTAGCCGGACGTACAATATTTCCTCCGGCTCGACTTTCTCCGGCTCGACGGCGAGGAAACAGCGTGAGTGCAGTAGCGAAGACAGCGTCCGAGGCCGGCGAACGACCCCGCCCGGTGGGGCGTCCACGGGTCGGAGTGCTCTCTCGCCGCCTCATCGGCGAGACCGCCCTGCGCCTGCTAGACGACGATCGCGACACCGGATTCCGCATGAGCGATCTGGCGCGGGCACTCGGTGTGCGCGTGTCGTCGCTCTACAACCACGTCGAGAACAAGACGGCGGTCTTCGCCGAGATCCGAGAGATCCTGGCCGAGCGCATCAACGCCGACGCAGCGCCCGATCCGCGGTGGGACCGCGCTCTGCGCAACTGGGCGCACGCCTACCGCGCGGCGTTCGCCGCCCACCCCTCGACGGTCGCGTACCTGTCGGCCCTGCCTCTGGACGCGAACTCGACAGTCGGCGCGGCCTACGACCACCTGGCATCCCAACTTCAGGATGCCGGCTGGTCAGCCGCAGAATCGATGAGCGTCATCGTGGCCGTGGAGTCCTTCGTGCTGGGTTCGGCGCTCGACGCCTCCGCCCCGCAGGACATGCTCGATCCGGGCGATCGGGCCGACGTCCCGACCTTCGCCGCGGCGTACCACGCGCGTCGCGAGCTCGCCGCGGCCGAGGGCGTCACCCCCGCCGACCTGGCGTTCACCCTCGGCCTCGACGCGCTGCTCGAGGGCCTCCGGCTGCGCCTAGGGCGCGGGTAACGGGGCGCGGCGCGGCGCGCGGGCGCGGGGCGCGCCCGGGCGCGGGGGCGC
>NZ_JARHXC010000322.1:0-7739 GCF_029222405.1 Microbacterium sp. Kw_RZR3
TGCCACCGCACGCGTCGGGCGCCGCGTGCGCCGGGCATCGCGAGCGCCGGGCACGCGAACTCGGCGGCCCCGACCCGCCCGTCAGGCCGTCAGGAACCACCACCAGATCAGCAGCATCGTCGTGCCGAAGCCGGCGATCTGGTTCAGCCAGAGGAAGCGATTCCACCCGGCGGTCGCGCGGTCGCTCTCGGCATCCGTGACGTTCCGGTACGGCCAGCAGACGACGAGGTAGGGGATCACCAGCACGGCTGCCAGAGGTCCGGGCCACGCCGTGAACAGCATCGCCACGCCGGCGAGGGCGTAGGCGACCAGCGCGAAGCGCACGGTCCAGCGCGCCCCTCGAGCGGTGGCGATCGACGAGATGTCGGCGGCACGGTCCGCCTCGACGTCCTGCACCGCCCCGAACGCGTGCGAGGCGATTCCCCAGAGGGCGAAGGCGACGAACACGAACACGAGCTGCCAGGTCCAGGCCGCGCCGGCGAGCACGAGACCGTAGACGGCGGGCGAGAAGAAGTGGATGCTGCTCGTCACCGAGTCGGCGAAGGGGCGCTCTTTCAGACGCAGCGGGGGCGCGGAGTAGAACACGACGAAGAACAGGCTCAGCGCCAGGACCAGCCACGACAGCGGCGAACCGACGACCACCAGATACACGACGAACGGCATACACGACAGCGCCGACGCCCAGAGGGTGATCGGGTGCATCCGTTTGTCGAGCACGGCTCCGTGCGTGCCGCCCTTGCGGGGATTGCGCAGGTCGGACTCGTAGTCGAAGACGTCGTTCACGCCGTACATCGCGAGGTTGTACGGCACGAGGAAGAACAGGATGCCGACGATCAGCGTCGCGTCGATCTGACGCGTCGTGAGCAGATAGGCCGCGGCGAAGGGGAACGCGGTGTTGATCCAGCTGACCGGTCGCGAAGACACGAACAGCTCCCGCAGGACGCGGCCGGGGGTGAGAGCGGCGGGGGCGGTCATGCGGCATCCTTCGGGGACGGGTGAGGGGACAGCAGCGTGAACACCGCCGGCACGAGGAAGGCGGCGCACAACGGGTACGCGAAGTCCTCGATCGGGGCCAGGCCGAGGCGCAGACCGCTGAGGTGCTGCTCCGGGTACGAGAAGAGGTCGACGGCGATCATGAGGTTGTCGAAGACGAGGGTGAGAGCGATGAGGACCAGCGCGACGAGCATCGAGGATGCCATGCGCTGCCGGAAGCGCGGACGGGCGAGCGTCGCGAGGGTCACCGCCGCCGTGAGGATCACGAAGGGAAGCACGATCAGGGGGTAGGTCATGCGTCCTCCTGAACACGGGCGCGGTCACGGATCCGGGCGCGTGCTCGCCGCTCGAACACGGCGTACATGACGACCGCGAGGTAGCTGAGGAAGAGGAGGAAGAAGACTTCCTCGAGCGGCAGGTGCGGTGCCAGCTCGACGCCGACGAAGAGCGGACTCTCGCCCTTCACGAAAACGCCCGTGACGATGCCCACGGCATCCCACACCAGGAAGAACACGGTCGCGACGAGGACCGAGGCGATCGTCCGAACGGGCGCGACGCGCAACGCCAGCGAGAACTTCACATCGATCGCGATCATCCCCGCGAGCGAGAACAGGATCGCGCCCAGGTAGATCCCGGGCACCTCAGACCGCCGCGCGCACGGGTTCTGCCAGGGGGCCGGGGGAGGTGTCTCCGGTCAGACGCTTGACGACGAGCTCGGCCGAGATGAGGCACATCGGCAGACCAATGCCCGGGAGCACCGACGTGCCCGCGTAGTAGAGGTTCTGCACCTTTCGCGACCGGTTCTTCGGCCGGAAGATCGCACTCTGATTCAGCGTGTGCGCGAGACCGAGCGAGTTACCGTGCCAGGCGTTCAGGTCGTTCACGAAGTCCTCGGGGGCGATCGTCCGCCGCACCACGATGCGCTCGGCGAGATCCGGGATGCCGGTCCACTCCGCGATCTGCGCGATCACTCGGTCGGCCGCCTGCTCGATGCGCTGATCGCCCGATCCGTCGACGCCACCGCGGCCGCTCACGGGGTCCGCCGGGACGGGGACGAGGACGAAGAGGTTCTCGTGCCCCGCGGGGGCCACGGAGTCGTCCGAGGCGCTCGGCCGGCAGATGTAAATGGACGCCGGGTCGGGGATCTTCTTGTCCTCACCGAAGATCGCGTCGAAGTTCGTGTGCCAGTCGTCGGTGAAGAGCAGGGTGTGGTGCGTGAGCTGGGGGAGTTCGCCCTTCACCCCGAGCAGCAGCAGCAGTGCTCCGGGGCTCGGGACCTTGTCCTTCCACCACTTCTCGGGGTACTGGCGGTCCTTCTCCTCGAGCAGGTGATTCTCGGTGTGGTGCAGGTCGGCGCCGGACACCACGGCATCCGCGGCGATCACTCGCCCGTCCGCGAGCCGCACCCCACGGGCGAGACCAGACTCGGTGATGATCGCGTCGACGGGGGCCGAGGTCTCGATCTGCACACCGCGCTCGCGAGCGAGCTTCTCGATGGCGGTGATGATCTCCGTCATCCCGCCCTTCGGGTAGAGCACGCCGTCGCCGAGGTCGAGGTGACTCATGAGGTGGTACAGGCTCGGCACCTCGAAGGGCGAGCCGCCGAGGAAGACCGCGGGATACGCGAGGATCTGCTGAAGCCGCGTGTTCTGGAAGTCCGTCGTGACGCGCTTCCACAGGGTACGCGTGAGCAGCGGGATGAGCGTGGGGAGGCGCTTCACGAGCGCCGGGTCGCGCAGCCCTCTCGTGGACGAGTACGGGTCGTAGAGGAACTTCGACGTCGACAGCTCGTAGGCGTCCTTCGCCGAATCGAGGTAGGCGTCGATGTTGTCGCCCGATCCGGGCTCGTGCTCCTCGAAGAGCGCCCGCACGGCCTCGCGTCCCGACACGATGTCGATCGGCTCGCCCTTCCCGGGAGGACCGTAGACGCGGTAGGCCGGGTCGAGGCGGACGAGATCGAGCTGCTCATCGGCACTCGTGCCGAGCAACCGGAAGAAGTGGTCGAACACCTCGGGCATGAGATACCAGCTCGGCCCGGTGTCGAACCGGAAGCCGTCGGCCTCCCACGACCCCGCGCGTCCGCCGAGGGCGTCGCGGGCCTCGAAGAGGTGGACGTCGTGGCCGCGGTCGGCCAGCAATGCGGCGGTTCCCAGACCGGCGATTCCGCCTCCGACGACGACGATGCGCTGGGCGCTCATGAGCGGGGACCTTTCGGTGGACGCCCCAGGAGGGCACGGGCAGCGAGAGTGGCTTTCACGCCGTCGGGAACGCGCACGCGCGGAGCGCCGGCGGGGGAGAGGCGCAAGCGTCGCGACAGTTCGGCGAAGAGGTCGTGCGCAGCGGTGACGGCTGCTCGACAGTCCGGCGGCAGGTGCGGGATCACGGATGCCGCGGCGGCGAGGTCGGCGTCGATCCGATCGAGCACGGCGATGCGTCGTTCGTCGTCGGCTGCGCCGTCGAGGTAGTCGCGGCCGAGACGGTCGGCGTCGTCGGCGAGGTCGCGGAGGAAGTTGACGTCCTGGAACGCGGCCCCCAAGCGACGTGCGCCCTCGACGAGGTCGGCGGCGGGGCGCGCGGGAGCGGACATCCCGGCGTTGAGGAACACCTGCAGGCACATGAGCCCGACGACCTCCGCGGAGCCGTACACGTACGCGTCGTGCGACAGCTCGTCGTGCGCGGCGGTGTCGATGTCCGTGCGCATCGAGGCGAAGAACGGCGCGATCAGCTCGGCACCGATGCCGCACTCCCGCGCCGTGCGAGCGAAGGCGTGCACGACGAGATTCGCGCTGAAACCGGTGGCGATGGCATCCATCACCTCGGTCTCGAGGGCGTCGAGCACGGCGCGCTCGCGTTCGACCGTCAGGCCCGCGTCGTGGGCCGGCCCGTCGACGATCTCGTCGGCGACGCGCACCAGCGCGTAGATGTTGCGGACGTGCGGGCGAGGGCGCCGGCCGAGCAGGCGCGCAGCGAGGCCGAACGAGGTCGAGTAGCGCTGGATGACGGCCGCGGCCGCGTCGTCTGCCGTCCGCGAATACAGGGCGAGTCCGGTGGGGCCGGTGCTCACGGAACGCGCTCCTGCACGGCGTCGACGAGGTCGAGGAGCATACCCTGACACTCTTCCGGCAGCGTCGAGGCGGCGACGATGCCCCGTGCCTCGTCGAGGGTGTCGCGCACGAGGTGCTCGAGTCGGACACGCGCCCCCGACGCGGACAGCGCACTCTGCGCGGCACGGATCGCGACCGGCCCGGTGTGGGCGTTCGCGAGGGCGTCGCTCACCTCGGGCCAGTGCTCGCTCTCGCGGGCGAGCACGATCAGGTGCGTCTTCTTCGCCTCGCGGAGGTCGGAACCCTCGTCCTTGCCGGCGGTGGCGGCGCTTCCGAACGCGCCGATCAGATCGTCGACGAGTTGGTACGCCAGACCCAGACGCTGACCGAACCGCTCCAGAGCGTGCCGCACGGGCGCCTCCGCGCCCGCGAGCACCGCGCCCGCCTCGAGAGGCGCCGAGAACGAGTAGACGGCGGTCTTGTCGTGGGTCGTGCGCAGGATCGTGTCGGCATCGATGTCACCCGCCGAGACCGCGTTCTCGACGTCGGCCAGTTCGCCGGCGGCCGAGACGAGGACGGCGTCTTCGACGAGCAGGAGCAGGTCGCGGCGCACGTCCGCCGGGATCTCGGCCATCGCGACGAGCCGCGCGGCCTCGTGCAGCAGGAGGTCTCCCGCGAGGATGGCCGCCGCATCGCCGAGGAGCGCCGCCCCCGCGGCATCCGCCCCGCGCTCGGTCCCGCGAGAGCGGAACTCGCCGCCGACGTTGGGCATTCCGCGTCGCTCGACGTCGTGGTCGATGACGTCGTCGTGGACGACGAAGGCGGTGTGGAGCAGCTCGAAGGCCGCGGCGACCTGGTACAGCGCCGGCCGTGCGATGTCGGGCCCGCCCAGCGTGTCGAAGGCCGACACGACCAGGAGCGGACGGAAGCGTTTGCCGCCTTCCGCCGCACGGCGGATGGCGGATGCCAGGGCCCGGGCGCCGTCGCCGAGTTCACCGAGGCGTCTGTCGAGGCGCGCGAGGGCGCCCTCGATGGCGGAGTCGATGTCGTGGCGCGCTGCCGGGGTCGTGGCCAAGGCGATCACGATGCCCGCCGGATGGCTGGAGGGGGACTGAAGAGGTGGAGCTGCTGTGCCTGCAGGACGAGCCAGGGGCTGAATGCCCACGGTGTGGACTCGAGGGAGGCGGCCAGATCGAGAGGATCGACCCAGCGGTACTCGGCGACCTCGGCCGGGTTGGGCCGCGGCTCCTCGTCGGTGACGGCGAGGTACACGGGGCAGATCTCGTTCTCGACGATGCCGCTCGCGTCGACCGCGCGATACCGGAAGTGGGGGAGGGCGAGTTCGAGGTCGCGGACCCGCAGCCCCACCTCGAATGCGGCGCGACGGTGGACCGCGTCGGTCAGGGGCTCGGCGGGCGCGGGATGTCCGCAGAACGAGTTCGTCCAGACGCCCGGCCAGGTCTTCTTGTCGAGCGCGCGCCGCGTGACGAGCACCTGTCCGTCGGCGTTCACGACGTGGCACGAGAACGCGAGGTGCAAAGCGGTGTCCGCACCGTGCACACTTGCTTTCGGTGCGATGCCGATTTCGTCGCCGTGCTCGTCCAGAAGGACGACGTGTTCAATCTCGCTCATCGTGCCTCCTGTTTGCTAGTTTAGCTAGCGATGTGAGCTTCAATATACCGACGCCGAAAGGGGGTGTCCACCGTGACGGATACCACCACTCGTTCTGGTAGAAGGCCCGCCGTCGTCGAAACGCTGACCGCCGTGCGGGCCCTCAGCGACGCCCTCGACCGCATGCACAGCGGCATGAAGGGCGACATGGACATGAACGCGAGCGACCTCGCGACCCTGCGCATGCTCATCATCCGCGAACAGCGCGGTGAGATGGTCAGCCCGCACGACGTGGCGAGACACCTCCGCATCTCGACCGCGTCGACGACCAAGCTCATCGACCGTCTGGCGGCGTCCGGCCATGTGGAGCGTCGTGCGCACCCCTCGGATGGTCGCGCGCGCGTCGTCGTGCTCACCGACAAGTCGCGAAGCGAGTTCTTCCACCACCTCGGCGGGCATCTCGGGGCGATGCGCGATGTGGCCGCGAACTACAGCGATGACGAGCTCGCCACGATCTCCGGCTTCCTGCACTCCCTCACCGAGGCGATCACGACGACCGACTGAGCGGTGGCCGCCGGCGGTCACGAATCGCGCGCTCCGCGGGCGACGCGGACCCCGACGTCGTCGAAGCCGTCTCGCGGGCCGCCGCCCCGGCGGGTCGAGGCGCGTACGACGGCGGGGGCGTCGTTCCATCCTCCGCCGCGGAAGACGCGGGCGTTGCTCCGTTCCGGATCGACGAGGTCTTCGCACCACTCGGCGACGTTGCCCAGGATGTCGAACAGCCCGAAGAGATTGGGCAGACGGGCCCCGACATCGACCGGCGCGCGGAGACCGTCGGCCGCCGTCCATGCGATCTCGCGGATGGGTCCGTACGTCGACCCGGTGGCGCCGGCGCGGCAGGCGTACTCCCACTCGTCCTCGGTGGGCAGGCGGAACCCGTCGCTCTCGGCATCCGCGTGCACCTCTTCTCCGTCGAACCGATAGACGGGGTCGAGCCCTTCCCACTCCGACAGGGCGTTGCACAGGCGGATCGCGCGGAACCAGCTGAGATCGACGGCCGGCCGACGAGAGTGCCGAGCCGGGATCCCGAGAAGCTCCGCGACCTGCTCCTCCGTCACCGGGTAGACGCCCATCTCGAACGGGGCGACGACGATCTCGCGTCGTTCGGCACCGCGCATGTCGCCGCGCAGCACGCGACCGGCCGGGATTCTCGCCATCTCGATGTCGGTCATTCCGGTCCCCGTCCGGGAGGGGTGGCGGCCCGGTCGCCCCGGGTGGAGTGGAGGGTTCCATCGGTCATGCGTCCAGTCAAGCGCGGGTCGGCGAACTCGGACGAACGGGTTGACGGCCGGGTGAGGATCCCCGCTCGAACGTCAAGCCCTTTCCGAGCTCGGACACGAATGATTGGATGGACCCTCCAATCGATCGAGGAGAACCCGAGATGAGTCCCCGGCGCTATGCCTCCCCCCTGCGCAAGGCGGAGGCGGCTCGCACCCGTGCGGCGATCCTCGATGCGGCGTCCGCGTTGTTCTCTCGCGACGGTTACGCCGCGACGACGATGAAGGGGATCGCCCTCGAGGCCGGGGTGTCGGTGCAGTCGGTCCACTTGGCCGGATCGAAATCGGCGTTGCTCGTCGCCGCCTTCGAGCGCGCCTTCTCGGGCGCGGAGGCTCAGGATTCCCCGACGCACCCCCCGCTGATCGTCGCCGCGCTGGAACGACTCGAGGTCGACGAGGCGATGCGCGTCTGGCTCGACGGCATTGCCCGTGCCCACGAGCGCTCCGCCGGGCTCGCACGGGCGATGGTCATCGCGGCGGAGACGGATGCCGTGGCGGCCGCGGCCCTGGTCGACTTCGATGCGCGTCGCCGCGGTGGCATCCGCGTCGCCTCGGACTGGCTCGTCGGTCGGGGTCTGCTGCACGGGGAGGACGCGGACGAGGTGGCGGATGAGCTCAGTTACCTCGTGGGCCCCGAGACGTACGCGTTCTTCGTCACGCGGTCCGGATGGTCGCCCGCGCGGTACCGGGCCTGGCTCGAGCGCACACTGCGCGATCTCCTCGCTCGACGGACCACCGACGTTCCCGTCTCGTG
>NZ_JARHXC010000323.1:0-5132 GCF_029222405.1 Microbacterium sp. Kw_RZR3
TGCCCGCCCACGCGGGCGTTCACCGGCCTTCGGTCAACTCCCGCGCGGCGCGACCGCCGACCACCGCCGCTCGGAGCGAGAAGCCCAGCAGCACAACCAGACCCACGACGACTGCCACGACGATGACGAACTCGCGAAGGGATGTCGGCACGATGAGCGCCGCCCAGGGACCCAGGGCGGTGAGGAGCGCGCCGGCTCCGGACCAAGCAAGATCGACGGCACCGGCGCGATGCGCGGCGATCCACGCCTCGTCGGATGCCCGGGTGGCCCCCGTCCGGATGCCGATGAAGTCGTTCCGCGGCAGCGTGCCCGCCGCTCCGCGCTGCGCGGTCCAGAACGCGAGCGCCGCCACCGCGACCATCGCCACGGTGCTCGTCACGAGTGCGCCGATCATGGCATCCCTCAGACCGACGCCGTCTCGACCGGCAGCGGCCAGAGCGCGTCGAGCAGTTGGCGCACCCACGCGATGAGATTCGCGTCGTCGGCGTCCTGCGGGAGCGGGACGACCATCGCGTCGCCGCCCGCGACGAGCTTCGCCTTCGGGTAGAGCCGCTGCAGGCGCACGCGCATCGACTCCGCGAGGTTCGCGGGGGCGATGCGGAGGTTCGAGCCCATGGCGACGACATCGGCGAGCCCGGCCTGCGCCGCGCGGCGACGCAGGCGCGCCACGGCGATGAGACCCTCGACCTCGGCGGGCGGCTCGCCGTAGCGATCGCGCAGTTCCTCGACGACCAGATCGATCGCGTCGTCCTTGGCGGTCGCGGATGCCGCGGCCGAGAGCTTCTGGTAGGCCTCGAGGCGCAGCCGCTCGCTGTCGATGTAGAACTCGGGCAGGCGCGCGTCGACCGGAAGCTCGAGGCGCAGCTCGGTGGGGCCGTCGACGTCTTCACCGCGGAAGGTCGACACGGCCTCGCCGATCATGCGCAGGTACAGGTCGAACCCGACACCCGCGATGTGCCCCGCCTGCTCGGCACCGAGCAGGTTTCCCGCCCCGCGCAGCTCGAGGTCTTTCAACGCGACCTGCATGCCGGAGCCGAGGTCGTTGTTCACGGCGATCGTCTCGAGGCGGTCGGCCGCCGTCTCGGACAGCGGCTTCATCTCGTCGTACAGGAAGTACGCGTACGCACGGTCGCGCCCGCGACCCACGCGACCGCGCAGCTGGTGCAGCTGCGACAGGCCGTACTTGTCGGCCCGGTCGATGATGATCGTGTTCGCGTTCGAGATGTCCAGGCCCGTCTCGATGATCGTCGTCGACACGAGCACGTCGGCTCGACGCTCCCAGAAGTCATCGACGACCTGTTCGAGCGCGTGCTCGCCCATCTGACCGTGCGCGACGACGATACGCGCCTCGGGCACGAGCTCGGCGAGGTGCGCCGCGACGCGCTGAATCGACGACACGCGGTTGTGCACGTAGAACACCTGACCTTCGCGCAGCAACTCGCGGCGGATGGCCGCGGCGATCTGCTTGTCGTTGCGGGGGCCGACGTAGGAGAGGATCGGATGCCGATCCTCGGGCGGGGTGGCGAGGGTCGACATCTCGCGGATGCCGGTGACCGCCATCTCGAGCGTGCGCGGGATGGGCGTGGCGCTCATCGCAAGGATGTCGACGTTGGTCTTCAGCTTCTTCAGGGCGTCCTTGTGCTCGACGCCGAAGCGCTGTTCCTCGTCGATGATCATCAGCCCGAGGTCTTTGAAGATGACCTTCTCGGTGAGGATGCGGTGCGTGCCGATGACCATGTCGACGGTGCCGTCGGTGAGCCCCGCGAGCGTGGCCTTGGCCTCTTTGTCGCTCTGGAAACGCGACAGCGGGCGCACGGTCACGGGGAACCCGGCGAAGCGCTCGGCGAAGGTCTCGAGGTGCTGCTTCACGAGGAGGGTCGTGGGCACGAGCATCGCGACCTGCTTGCCGTCCTGGATCGCTTTGAACGCCGCGCGTACGGCGACCTCGGTCTTGCCGAAGCCGACGTCGCCCGAGAGCAGGCGGTCCATCGGGATCGGCTTCTCCATGTCGGCCTTGATCTCGTCGATCGTCTGCAGCTGGTCCTGTGTCTCGGCGAAGGGGAAGGCCTCTTCGAGCTCGCGCTGCCACGGGGTGTCGGGACCGAAGGCGTATCCCTTGGATGCCATGCGCGCCGAGTACAGCTTCACCAGCTCGACGGCGATGTCACGGACGGCCTTGCGGGCCCGGCCCTTCGCCGCGGCCCAGTCGCTGCCGCCCATCTTCGACAGGGTCGGGGCCTCGCCGCCGACGTACTTCGACAGCAGATCGAGCTGATCGGTGGGGACGAAAAGCTTGTCGCCCGGGTAGCCGCGCTTGGAGGGCGCGTACTCGAGAACGAGGTACTCCTTCGTCGTCTTCACGGCGTTGCGCCCGCCGCTCGACACCTCTCGCTGCGTGAGCTCGATGAACTTGCCGATGCCGTGGGTCGCGTGCACGACGACGTCTCCGGGCTTCAGCTGCAGCGGATCGACGACGTTTCGGCGGCGCGAGGCGAGCTTCTTCGCGCCGCGGTTGTCGCCGCCCACTGAGCGACCATAGAACTCGGTCTCGGTGATGACGGCGAACCGCGCCTCGCCGAGTTCGAAGCCGCGCTCGAGCGGCGCGCACACGACGTGCGCGACACCGGGCTCGGGAGGGGTGAGCACGTCGTCCACGCGCCGCGCCGCGATCCCGCGCTCGGCGAGCACGTCGCGCGCGCGGTCGACCAGGCCGGGTCCGGATGCCGTGACGATCACCGACCACCCGTCGCCGAGCAACTGGCCCACGTGGGCGGTGGCCCCGTCGACGTTGCCCTGGAACGAGGGAACGGCGTCGGCCTTGATGCGGTGCGCGGAGTCGTCCCCCGTCACGAGCCCCTCGTCTTCGGCATCCGCTGCGCCCGAGTCGAAGGCGCTGAGTTGCCACCAGACTCCCCCGCGACCGCTGGCGCGCTCGTGGAGGTCGTCGAGGGTCACGAAGTCGCCGGAGTCGAGATCGACGGGGGTGTCGGCTCCCGCCGTCGCCGCCGACCACGCGGCCTCGAGGAACTCGCGGTTGGTGTCGCCGAGCGTCGTCGCGCGCGCGAGCGAGCGCTCGGGATCGACGAGGGCAACGGCGCTGCCGCCGGGCAGGTAGTCGACGAGCGTGGTGAGGTCGTCGATCAGCACCGGGATGAGCGACTCCATGCCCTCGGCGGGGATGCCCTCGGCCATCTTCTCGAGCAATTGGCGCAGGGCCGGGTAGGCGTCGCGAAGCGCCGCCGCGCGGGCACGCACCGCGGGCGTGAGCAGGAGCTCGCGGCTGGGAACCAGCGTGACGGTCGTCACCTCGCCCGGAAGCGAGCGCTGGTCGGCGACCGAGAAGGCGCGGATCTGGTCGACCTCGTCGCCGAAGAACTCGACGCGGTAGGGGTGGTCGGCGACGGGCGGGAACACGTCGAGGATGCCGCCGCGCACGGCGAACTCGCCGCGGCGCGAGACCATGTCGACGCGGTGGTACGCCAGCTCGACGAGTCGCGTCGTGACCGCTTCGAGCTCGTGGCCGCGGCCGCCGACGGCCAGCTCGACCGGAGCGACGTCGCCGAGTCCCGGTGCGAGCGGCTGCAGAGCGCTGCGGACGGACGCGGTGACCACGAGGGGCGCATCACCGTTCCACGCGGCGATCCGGCGCAACACGTCGAGGCGTCGTCCCACGGTCTCGGGGCTCGGGCTGAGACGCTCGTGCGGGAGCGTCTCCCACGCGGGGAAGTGCAGCACCTGCGCGCCGGGCAGGACGGCATCCAGCGCCGGCCCCAGGGACTCGGCACGACGTCCGGTCGGGGCGATCACCAACACGGCACCCGGGTCGCCCGCCGCGCGGCGACGCTCGACGAGGCCCGCGATGACGGGGGCATCGAGCCCGTCGACGAGGGAGAGAGAAAGGTCGGCGGATGCCGCGGACGCGGCCTCACGGTACGACTCAGCCTGCTCGAGGGCGCGCACGATCCCGGGAACTGTCACTCGGGAAAGTCTACGCGGGGGCACCGACATCGGGTCGGCGGGAGCCCGTCTCGTAGAGTGCTGACATGTCGTCGCCCTTCGCCTCCCCCTACGTCGCTCCCGCGACGGGAACGCTTCTGGCTCCCCCACCGAAGCCGAAGAAGCGGCGCCCTCTCGGGGCGTTCGCCCTCGTGGCCGGCATCCTGAGCATGCTCGTCGCCCCCGCGGTCGCCGGGTTCGCCGCGTTCCGCGTCGGCCGCGGAGCCGGCGCGCAGATCGTCGCTCAAGGCGGACAGAACATCGACCTGCGGGTGTTGACCCCCGTCCGCGATCTCGTCCTCGTCGTCGAGATCGCCTTCTGGAGCGGCACCGCACTGGGGATCGCCGCGCTCGTCGTCGGGATCATCGCGACCGCTCGCGACCGGGGCCGACCGATGGGCATCGTCGCCATCGTCTTCGCCGCCCTCGGCCCCCTGGTGTTCGGCGCCCTCGTGGCCATCGCGCTTGTCGCGGGTGCCGGAACCACCGCGGGCACGGGAGGAGCGCTCGTCTGACTCGGGGCGTTACCGCGTTTGCGGGCGCGCGTCCAGCTTCTTCTCAGAAATCGGTCGGTCTCCCTATACTCGCGGCCATGGGATGAATCCGTCCCGCGATCGAAGGAGTACCCCGTGAGCAGCACGACGCCGCCCCCCGAGCCGTACAACCCTCCTCCCGCCACGCGCGCCGACGCCGCTCAGGCGGGCTACCCCGCGTCCCCGGGCTACCAGCCGCCGACCGCGTCGGCCGCGAAGCCGTCGAATCGTCTCGGCCTCATCGCCTTCGTGGTGTCGCTGGCCGCGATCGTGATCGGCTCGATCCTCGCATTCATCGGCGGCATGCAGAGCGGCGCCCTCGTGCAGTACGCGACCACCGGCGCGAACGGCACGCAGATCGACGCGTCGACGCTCCCCGAGAGCGCGCAGCAGGCCGCAGCCGTGGCGGGTCTGCTCGCCGTCGCCGGCTTCCTCGTCTTCGGCGCGCTGGGCCTCTGGGGCTTCATCCAGGGCATCATCGCGGCCGTCAAGAACCGTGGCCGCGGCTACGGCATCACCGCGATCATCCTCGCGGTCCTCGGCGGCATCGTCGTCGCCGTGGTCTTCGGCATCGGCGCGACCGCCGGAGCGGCGCCGTACGTC
>NZ_JARHXC010000324.1:0-1499 GCF_029222405.1 Microbacterium sp. Kw_RZR3
TGCGCTGCGTCTCGACGAACTCGCGCTGCCGGCGCTGCGCCCTCAGCGCGAGGCCGTCGTCGATGCGCTCGTGGCCCTGTCTGCCGATGAGGACGAAGCGGCGCGTGTGCTGAAGCTCAGCGCCAAGCGCCGGCACGAGATCGCCGACAACGCGGCTCTGCGCGACGCGCCGACGATGCCCGCGATCGACCGCTACACCGGCGTTCTGTTCGATGCTCTGGATGCCGCCGGCCTCGACACCGCGGCGCGGTCGTGGGTCGCGGACCACGTGCTGATCCATTCGGCGCCGTTCGGCCCGGTCGGTGCGCTCGACGGCATCCCCGCATATCGCCTGGCGGCGGGAATCTCGATACCCGGACTCCCGTCTTTGCGTCGGGTGTGGGCGGATGCCGTCACCTCCGCACTGTCCGCTCTCTCGACGCCGTTCATCCTCGATCTGCGATCCGAGGCGTACGCGGCGCTCGGGCCTGTGCCCGCGGATGTCGCGAGCGCCTACGTCCGCGTTGTGACCGGTGGGGGAGAGGCGCCGGTTCGCGCGTTGAACCACTTCAACAAACACGCGAAGGGCGACCTGGTCCGGTCACTGGCGCTCACGGCCCCGACGATCGGGTCGAGGAACGATTTCGTGGCGTGGGGACGTCGGGCCGGCTGGGACATCCGCGAGGCCGCGGACGGAGAGCTCGCCCTATTCGTCTAGCACACCCGCGCGGTGGGTGTCAGGAAACACTCAGGTTCGCTACCATGTCACCCACCGGGAAACTCCCGCTGGCGCGCGTCTGCGCCATCATCGTCCGAAAGGATCGACGTGGACACCCTTCACCTCGCATACAGCGACCCCTACGGGGCGTCGGATGCCGCCGGGCTGGCAGCCCTGGGCGCCCTGTACGCCTTCTCGGCCGTCCTCGGTCTCATCGGCTACGCCATCACCGCTTTCCTTGCCATGAAGGTCTTCGAGCGTGCGGGAGTCGAGGGCAAGTGGCGTGCCTGGGTGCCGGTGTACAACTACATGGTCTTCGCCAAGCTCGGTGACGTCTCGCCCTGGGTCATCCTCGGAATCGTGATCGCCGGGGTGATTCCGATCCTCAACTTCCTCGCGCTGCTCGCCGGCATCGTCGTGCTCATCATGGCTTCCGTGCGCGTCAACGCGAAGTTCGGCCGCGAGTGGCCGATCCTGCTGCTGTTCCTCCTGAACGGGCTCGGCGTCTGGATCTGGCTCGGCATCCTCGGCTTCAGCAGCAACCGGTGGAACCCCGCCGCTGCCTCCCCGTCGCCGTGGGGCAACTCGTTCCTCGCCGACAAGACGGTCTGGAACGGCGTGCCCGTGCAGCCCGCGCAGCAGGGCGTCGGTGCGAACGCCGCCCCGCAGGGGTACGGCGCGCCCCAGGGCTACTCGGCGCCGCCGGCCGGCTCGACCCCGCCCGCCGCGGGCGCCACCCCGCCGCCGCCGGCCCCGCCCGCGACGGGAACGACCCCGCCGCCGCCCGCACCGCCGGCCGGCC
>NZ_JARHXC010000325.1:0-29166 GCF_029222405.1 Microbacterium sp. Kw_RZR3
TGCGGTCAGGCGCCCCAGCCGGCCTGGGTGCCGCCGACGCGCTCTTCGGCGATGCGGGGCAGGTATCCGGATGCCGCGAACGCGGCCATCGGGTCGGCGGGAAGGCCGCGCGACTCGCGCCACTCGGCGAGCGCGGGACGCACGTCCGTGTAGAAGGCGTCCATCAGCACCGCGTTGGCGCCGAGCACGTCGTTGGCCTGCTGGGCCGCCGTGAGCGCCTCACGGTCGACGAGCAGGGCACGGGCCGTCATCTCCTGGACGTTGAGCACCGAGCGGATCTGCCCGGGGATCTTGTCCTCGATGTTGTGGCACTGGTCGAGCATGAACGCCACGTCGGGGTTGTTCAGGCCCCCGCCGCGTACGACCTCGAACAGGATGCGGAACAGCTGGAACGGGTCGGCCGCTCCGACGATGAGGTCGTCGTCGGCGTAGAAGCGCGAGTTGAAGTCGAACGACCCGAGCTTTCCGAGGCGCAGGAGCTGCATGACGATGAACTCGATGTTCGTGCCGGGGGCGTGGTGACCGGTGTCGAGGCAGACCATCGCTCTGTCACCGAGCGAGGCGACCTGGGCGTAGGAGGTCCCCCAGTCGGGAACGTCGGTGTGGTAGAACGACGGCTCGAAGAACTTGTACTCGAGCACCAGACGCTGGTCGTCGCCGAGGCGCGCGTAGATCTGCTGCAGCGAGTCCTGGAGGCGGTCCTGACGGCCGCGCATGTCGTTCTGTCCGGGGTAGTTCGAGCCCTCGGCGAGCCAGATCTTCAGGTCGCGCGAGCCCGTGGCATCCATCACGTCGATGCACTCGAGGTGGTGGTCGATGGCCTTGCGGCGGATGCGCTCGTCGTGGTGCGTGAGGGCGCCGAACTTGTAGTCCTCGTCCTGGAAGGTGTTCGAGTTGACTGTGCCGAGCTTCACACCGAGGTCTTCCGCGTGGCGGCGGAGCGCCGTGTAGTCGTCGACGAGGTCCCACGGGATGTGCAGGGCAACCGTGGGGGCGAGAGCGGTCAGGCGGTTGACCTCGGCGGCATCCGCGATCTTTTCGAACGGGTCGCGCGGGGTCCCGGCGGTGGGGAACACACGGAAGCGGGTTCCGGAGTTGCCGAACGCCCACGAGGGGAGCTCGATGGCCTGGGCTTCGAGGGCCGAGAGGATCTCGGGAGACAACGTCGTCATGAGCGGGTGCTTTCGGTCGGGGCGGATGCCGGGGACTCGGCGTCGGCGGAAGGGACGGATGCCGCGGGCGTGGCCTCCGCGAGCTGGTCGGCGAGGTGGAACACCTCGGTGAGGGGGGTCGCGGCCTGGTCGGGCCGACTCTCGAGTCCGATGAAGAAGGCGGACATCTCGTCTTCCCACTTCGCGGCGATGGGCGAAGCAGCGAGATACGCCTGCGCTGCGGCATCGTCGTCGGTCTCGTAGTAGCCGATGAGCCGGCCGCCCTCGCCGAGGAACAGGGAGTAGTTGCGGCGCCCGGCGGCGGCGATCTCTTCGAGCATCTCCGCGCGCACCGGCGTGTGACGCGCGACGTACTCGTCGACCAGGTCGGGCCAGATACGGAGTTCGAAGCAGACGCGCGTGGTCTGTGCGGACATGACGGAGTTCTCTTCCTCGAGAAATGAATCGTTTCACGACACGGTAGCACGATGCTCCGACGCGTGCGATATCGTCGTCGGATCATGGCGGTCAAAATCAAAGACGTCGCCGCGCACGCCGGCGTCTCCGTGGGAACCGTCTCGAATGTGCTCAACGCCCGCGACACGGTGTCCCCTGGAGTCGTCGAGCGTGTCCGCGCCTCGATCGACGCCCTCGGCTACGTGCGCAACGACGCCGCGCGCCAGCTGCGCGCCGGCCGGAGCCGCGCGATCGCGCTGATCGTGCTCGATGTCGGCAACCCGTTCTTCGCCGCCGTCGCCCGCGGTGCCGAAGCTCGCGCCGCCGCCGACGGGTACGTCGTCCTCCTCGGATCCAGCGGGGCCGACACCGACCAGGAACGCCTCTACCTCGACCAGTTCCGCGAGCAGCGGGTCGCGGGGGTTCTCCTCACCCCGGCCGACGCCCCCGGAGACGCGGTGGAGCACCTCGCAGCTGCCGGCATCCCGGTCGTCCTCGTCGACGAGCAGACCACCCGAGACGACGTCTGCACCGTGTCGGTCGACGACGTCGAAGGCGGCCACCTCGCGGTCGCGCACCTTCTCGCGCAGGGGCGTCGACGCATCGCCTTCGTGGCCGGCCCGCTCAGCACCCGGCAGGTCGCCGACCGTCTCGCGGGGGCCCGTCGCGCGGTCGTCGAGGTCGACGGCGCGTCCCTCGAGGTCATCGAGACGGATGCCATGACCGTCCTCGCCGGGCGCGCCGCCGGCGAGCGACTGCGCGAACGCGACGACCGACCGGACGCGGTGTTCGCCGCCAACGACCTGCTGGCCGTGGGTGTCCTGCAGGCGTTGACGATGCTCGGCGACATCCGCGTGCCCGACGACATCGCGCTCGTCGGCTACGACGACATCGACTTCGCCGCCGCGACCGTGGTGCCCCTCACCTCGGTCCGCCAGCCCGCCGAGACCCTGGGCTCGACCGCCGTCGACCTGCTGCTGCGCCAGCTCGACGGCGGCGTCGATCCGGAAGGACAGCAGGTGCGGTTCCAGCCGGAGCTGGTCGTGCGGGCGTCGAGCGGGTAGAGCTCTGCTCTCGCTCGGCGCTCCGATCCTGGCGACGCGCGCCGTTCACACCGGCACCCGACGCGTGGCCCCGCATGATCCCCGCCCCCTCCGGTGACTTGCGCCATACGCACGCGACGGGAGCCGCCGAGCGAGCATATGCCGCAAGTCACGGATGGCAGGACGCTCACGCCGCGGGACGGCGCAGGCAGCGCGCACCCCTCAGTGCGCCGGCACCCCCTCCACACCCTCGGCCGGCTTCGGCGTCCGCACGAACACCGCGAGCACGATCACGGCGATCGACAGGCACGCCGCGACGAAGAAGGCGGTGTGGATGCCGGAGGCCGTGGCATCCACGATGCTCGCTCCCCCGCTCGCCGCCGACGCGGCACCCACCGTCATCAGCGTCACGAACACCGCCGTGCCCGCGGCTCCCGCGAGCTGCTGGACGGTGGACACGATCGCGGAGCCGTGCGGGTAGAGCTCACGCGGGAGCGAGCCGAGCGCCGAGGTCATGAGCGGGGTGAACATGAACGCCAACCCCAAGCTCAGCAGGCAGTGCACGGCGATGACGAAGCCGACGGGCGTCGTGGCCGAGAGAGTGGCGAAACCCCACAGCGCCACACCGGCGACGACGGCGCCCGGGAGGACGAGCGGGCGCGCGCCGAAGCGGTCGAAGAGGTTGCCGACGAGCGGGGCCATGAGACCCATCAGCAGACCGCCGGGAAGCAGCATGAGTCCGGTGGGGAGCGTACCGAGCCCGAGGACGTTCTGCAGGTACAGCGGCAGCAGGATGAGCACGCCGAACAACGTCGTCATCGCCACGACGACGAGGATCACCGCCACAGTGAACGACGAGTGCCGGAAGACGCCGAGGTTCAACAGCACGCGATCGGTCGATCCGAGACGCAGCTGACGCACGATGAACACGGCCAGAGCGATCGCGCCCAGGGCCAGCGGCATCCAGACCGGGACGATCTCGTGCCCGCCCGCCGCTTCGCCGATGCTCGACAGGCCGAAGATGAGGCCGCCGAAGGCCAGCGCCGAGAGCACGACCGAGACGACGTCGAGGGTGACGCGTCGCGTGTCGGTCAGGTTGCGCACCCAGCGCGCGCCGAGCGCGATGGCGATCAGGGCGATCGGGATCATGACGATGAACATCGCCCGCCAGGGGAAGACCGAGAGGATCAGGCCCGACACGGTGGGCCCGATGGCCGGGGCGACCGAGATGACGATCGAGATGAGCCCCATCATGCGACCGCGCCGGTGGGCCGGCACGACGTTCAGCACGGTCGTGAACAGCAGCGGCAGCATGATCGCGGTGCCGCACGCCTGCACGATGCGCCCCACCAACAGCACGCCGAAACCGGGCGCGAACGACGCGATCACGGTGCCCAGGGTGAACAGGCCCATCGCCGTGAAGAACAGGGTCCGAAGCGGCAGGCGCTGGATGAGGAAGCCCGTCGTGGGGATCACGACCGCCATCGTCAGGAGGAACGCGGTGGTCAGCCACTGCGCCGTGGCGGCCGAGATGTCGAGCTCGCGCATGAGCTCGGGCAGGGCGACACCCATGACCGTCTCATTGAGGATGACGACGAACGCGGCGACGACCAGCAGCGCGATGACGGCGCCCGGGCGGACGGCAGGCTTTCCGGGTGGGGCAGCGGCGGGAACGGTTCCGGTGGCGACCATGAGCGACCAATCTGAGCAGTGACGGGCAAGTTGGCAGTTACTGCCAATAAGACATCGACTACTGTATCGGACATGAGCACCCCGGCAGCCCCCGTCGAGGGCCTGCGCGACCGCCGCCGTCGCGAGACCGCGGTGGAGATCTGCGCTGCCGCCCTCGATCTGTTCGAGGAGAAGGGCGTTTCCGGCACCACGGTCGACGAGATCGCCGCGCGCGCGGGCGTCTCTCCGCGCACGTTCTTCCGCCTGGCCGGCACGAAGGAAGACGCCGTCTTCGTCGACGACGGTCGCTTCGCCGACGCCCTCGCCGGGGTCGCCGAGGTCGGCGACGACATCGCAGCCCTGCTGACCGCGCTCCGTCAGGTGTTCGCGCGCGAGCTGGAGCTCCTGGATGCCGACGCCCGAGCGCGCGAGCGCTTCTTGCGCGTGCGTCGGCTCATCGCCCACGAGCCCGCGCTGCTCGGCGCTGCCGTCCGCCGAGAGGTCACCTCGGCCGACCGCTTCGTGCCCGAGATCGCCGAGCGGATCGGCCTCGCCGAACTCGACGTCCGCACGGCCCTGGGCATCGCCGGCCTCGAGATGAGGACGACCCTCGACGAGTGGGCCCGCCGCCACGACGTCGGCGAGACCGCCACCCTCGAGGATCTGCACCGCGAGGTGCAGGCGCGGCTGAGCCACGCCGTCACGTCTCGCGCGTGATCGTCACCTTCACCTTGAGCTGGCTCTTGCCGGGACCGGCGTACACGCCGCGCAGCGGCGGCACGTCGTTGTAGTCGCGGCCTCGGCCGACGAGCACGTGCCGGTCGCCGATCTCGATGTTGTTCGTCGGGTCGAAGCCCTGCCAGTCCCCGGCGAACCACTCCACCCACGCGTGGGATTCACCGGTCACGGCCTCCCCCACCTCCGCCGAGGGCTTCGGGTGCAGGTAGCCCGAGACGTACCGGGCCGGGATGCCGACCTCACGCAGGGCCCCGATCGCGATGTGGGCGATGTCCTGACAGACGCCCTTGCGCGACTCCCACGCGTCGACCGCGGTCGAGTGCACCCCCGTGACGCCCTGCATGTAATCGATCGCGTCGCCGATCGCCTCGGCGATCGCGTGCGCCGCGGGACCGGGACGATCGTGCTGCGCGGCGATCGAGCGCGCGAGCTCGACCACCTCGGGGTGCGGGGCCGTGCGGCGCGTCTGCGTCAGTTGCTCGACCGTCGCGATCGACCCCGCCGCCTCGACCGCGAGCTGCTCCCACGTGATGTCGGCGTGCTCGATCGGTCGCGGGCGCACCTCGACGAGCGAGCGCGCCGTGATCGTGAGCGCGGCGTGGGGAGAGAGCACGTCGAAGGCGGCGACGCGCGTACCGAAGTAGTCGACGTACTGGTTGACCGACGTCGACGGCTCGATGTCGAGCGAGGAGCTCAGCACGAACTGACTGTCGGTCGAGTGCGGCAGCATGCGCGCTTCGTTGTACGACGCCGACACGTCGCCGGGGTAGGCGAAGCCGGTCTGGTGCTCGATCCGCAGACGCTTCATCGCACGTTCCCTTCACCCTGGCGTCGCGCCAAGGGTCCCTGAGCCTGTCGAAGGGGTCCCTGAGCCTGTCGATGGGGTCCCTGAGCCTGTCGAAGGGTCATGAGATCTCTCCGATCCAGCTGGGCTCGGCCTGCGTCGGGAAGAAGCGCGATCGGATCGCCTCCGACGCCTCGCGCGTCACCGTCTGCACGCGCTGCATGTGCTCGGGCAGGTCGGTGAGAACGTCACTGACCGGGCGGTACTCGAGGTCGTTGCGGATCTGGCCGAGCGCGCGCAGCACCGTGTTCGAGTGGCCGACCCGGTCGGCGCGGGGGTCGATCGCGCTCATGCAGTCCTCGGCGCGCTGGATCGAGTAGATGATCGAGCGCGGGAACAGGCGGTCGAGCAGCAGGAACTCCGCCGCGTTGCGGGCGCTCGGCATCCCGCGATAGGTGCGCAGGTAGGCCTCGTACGCGCCGCACGAGCGGAGGATGGTCGTCCACGAGGGACCCGAGACCTCGGTGAGCGACCGCGTCGCGAGGAGCCGCGCGGTCATGTCGGTGCGCTCGATGCTGCGCCCGAGCGTGAAGAACTGCCACGCCTCGTCGCGGTTCGTCGACGAGTCGACGATGCCGATCGCCAGGGCGGCGCGCTCTCGCACCCACTGGAAGAACTCGTGCACCTTCTCGGTCTGCAGACGCCGTGGCATCCGGGAGTTCGTGGTGTTGAGGATCTCCCACAGCTCGGTCGAGACGATCTCGCGCGCGCGGCGGGCGTTCTCACGCGCCGCGGTGATCGAGTACGCGATGCTCGACGGATTCATGCGGTCCACCGCGAGGCGGGCCAGCACGTCGTCGCGGCGCACGGTGTCGACGTTCTCGGGCCACGCCGACCCCATGACGCTGAGGAGCGACCGGCACGCGGTGTCCTCGTCGATCCAGGGGTCCTCGAGGAGGAGCTGCAGGTGGACGTCGAGGATGCGCGCGGTCCCGTCGCTGCGCTCGATGTACCGCCCGATCCAAAACAGGCTTTCTGCGATGCGACTCAGCATGAGTCGGCCTCCCCCGTCTCCGAGCCCGCCGAGGACCCTGAGCCCGCCGAGGACCCTGAGCCCGTCGAAGGGTCCGGAACCCGTCGCTCGGCCTGTTGCTGCTGCTGCTCGGCCTGCGGACCGTGCTCGACGACGGCATCCTGCTGCTGCTGTTCCTGCTGCTCCCGTCCGCCCGCGCGCGGGTCGCGGGGAGCGGTGGCGGGAGCCGGCTGACCGTCGTAGATGATCGGGATCGACTCGGTGACCGCCGCCTGATCGGCGACGAGGCCCGAAACACCGTTGCCCTGGCCGTACTCGACGTGCGAGGGGGCGGCGCCGCCGATCACCCATGTGTCCTTCGAGCCGCCGCCCTGGCTGGAGTTCACGACGAGCTGCCCCTCGGGAAGCGCGACGCGCGTGAGCCCGCCGGGCAGCACCCAGATGTCGTCGCCGTCGTTCACGGCGAAGGGGCGCAGGTCGGCGTGCCGCGGACGCATGCCGTCCTCGACGAGCGTCGGGATCGTCGAGAGCATGACGACCGGCTGTGCGATCCACCCGCGGGGGTCGGCGAGGAGGCGCTTGCGAAGCGCGTCGAGTTCGGCGGGCGAGGCATCCGGGCCCACGACGAGGCCCTTGCCGCCCGACCCGTCGACGGGTTTCACCACGAGCTCGGGAAGGCGATCGAGCACCTCTTCGAGGGCGCCCGGATCCTCGAGCCGCCAGGTGTCGACGTTCTTGAGGATCGGTTCCTCGGCGAGGTAGTACCGGATGAGGTCGGGCACATAGGTGTAGAGCAGCTTGTCGTCCGCGACGCCGTTGCCCACGGCGTTCGCGATCGTGACGTTTCCCAGGCGCGCCGCCAGCATGAGGCCGGGGGCTCCGAGCATCGAGTCGGCGCGGAACTGCAGCGGGTCGAGGAAGTCGTCGTCGACGCGGCGGTAGATCACGTCGACGCGCTGCGGGCCGCGCGTGGTGCGCATGAACACCTTGCCGCCGATGCACAGCAGGTCCCGGCCCTCGACCAGCTCGACGCCCATCAGGCGAGCCAGCAACGTGTGCTCGAAGTACGCCGAGTTGTAGACACCCGGCGTGAGCACGACGATGTTCGGGTCGTCGATTCCGGGCGGGGCCGACGCGCGAAGGGCCGCGAGAAGCTTGTTGGGGTAGTCGCCGACGGGGCGCACGCGCATCGAGACGAACAGCTCGGGCAGCGTCTGCGCCATGACGCGACGGTTCGAGATGACGTACGAGACGCCCGAGGGCACGCGCACGTTGTCTTCGAGCACGCGCATCTCGCCGTGCTCGTCGCGGATCAAGTCGATCCCCGACACCTGGATGCGCACGCCGTTGGCACTGCGGATGCCGGCCGCCTGGCGGTAGAAGTACTGCGACGACGAGATGAGGCCCGCGGGCAGGATGCCGTCGCGCACGCAGTGCTGATTCCCGTAGGCGTCGTCGAGGAAGGCCTCGAGCGCACGGACACGCTGCTTGACGCCGGCCTCGATTCGCGACCACTCGTCGTAGGCGATCACGCGGGGCACGGCGTCCAGCGGGAAGGGCCGTTCCTCACCCGCGAAGTCGAACGTCACGCCCTGCGCGAGGTACGAACTGGCGAGCGACTCGGTGCGGCCGCGCAGCTCTTCCTGCGTCATCTTCGCGAGCGTCTGGTACAGCTCCCGGTACGCCTCACGAGAGGGGGCGGCTTCTCCGGGACTCGCCGGAAGGCCGAACATCTCATCGAACGCCGGGACGCCGGAAGCGGTCTTGCGCGGCGCCAGCGTGGAGCCGTAACCGTCGAACAGGTCACCCATGCGACGACTCTACTCACGGCCGTGTTGCCGACACGTTTCCCGGCGGGGACCCCGGCTGGTGGATAGAGTGACGCCAACGTCCGCCGTCACGACAAAGGGTGCCTCCATGCGCGTGCTCGTCACCAGTTCCCGTAACACCTTCGCCCTCGACCTCATCCGCAAGCTCGGAAGCGTCGGCCACACGGTCTTCGCGAGCGACACCTACGACGGAGCCGTGGGCAACCACTCGCGCTTCCTCGCCGGGCACCTCGCCACCCCGTCGCCGCGATTCGAGACCGACGCGTTCATCGCCGCGGTGAGCGATTACGTCGAGAAGCACGACATCGACCTGATCATCCCCACGTTCGAGGAGGTCTTCTACCTCGCCGCGCGCGTGGCCGACCTCCCGTCCGGTGTCCGCCTCTTCTCCGGCACCTTCGCCGACCTCGCGCGCCTGCACGACAAGGCGAGCTTCCAGCGCCTGGCTCAGGATGCCGGGGTCCCCATCCCCGAGACCGTCGTCGTCACCTCTCCCGAGGAACTGCGCACGGCGATCGACTCGTTCCCCCGGTACTTCGCCCGCGCGGCGTTCTCGCGCGGCGGAGTCGGCCTGCTGACGAACACCGGCCCGCTCGCCGGCAAGATCCCCGTCGAAGAGTGCGTGCCCACGCCCGAGCAGCCCTGGCTCGTCCAGCCCTTCGTCGACGGGCCGATGGTCTGCACCTACAGCGTGGTCGTCGACGGCAAGGTGCAGGCGCACACCACCTACAAGGCCGCCGAGCAGTGGGCGCACTCGACCGCGATCGCGTTCATCGCCGTCGACAGCACCGACACCCTGCGCTACACGCAGCAGCTCGTCGACACCCTCGACCCCGGGTTCACGGGCCAGATCTCTTTCGACTTCGTCGACCACGGCACCGAGGCGGCCCCCGACTACAAGATCATCGAGTGCAACCCGCGCCCCACGAACGGCGTCATCCTGCTGGACGCCGAGGACGTGTCGAAGGCCATCCAGGGCGAGCTCACCGAACCGGTGGTCGCGATCCCCGGCACGGAGCGCCAGATCACCCTCGCGGTGCTCGCCGACGCGTTCACCGAGCCGCTGAAGCACCTGCCCAAGACCCTGCACGACCTGCTGCACGTGCGCGACGTCGGCGCGGGCTGGTGGGACGGCGCGGCGATGCTCTGGAGCCCGGCGACCATCGTCCACGGCGCGAAGATCTCGCACGGCGACCGCAAAGAGATCCTCGCGGCGCTCGGCGACGACATCGTGTGGAACGGCGAACCGATCGAGGGCATGAGCGGCGCGGATGCCGAGGCCCTCGAGGCCGTGCACGCGGGTCGCGCGTAACTCCCCGGCATCCGGAGTCCCTGGCGGAGCGCCCCGGGCCGTCTCGCGGAGTTCGCGGCCGACACGCCGCCAGGGACGACCCCGGTCCGGAGTGTCACGGCCGGACTCCGCGTGACGGTACCCGAGCGGGGCCTCAGGAACCGGGTCGCAGCACCACCTTGATGCAGCCGTCCTCCTTCTTCTGGAACGTCTCGTACAGGTCGGGGGCGTCCTCCAGCGGGGCGTGGTGGGTCACCAGATCCATCACTCCGAGAGGGTCGGCGGGCTCTTCGACGAGCGGAAGCAGGTCGTCGATCCACCGCTTGACGTTGCACTGACCCATGCGCAGGTTCAGCTGCTTGTCGAACATCGTCTTCATCGGCAGGATGTCGGCCTCGCCCGCATACACACCGCTGAGCGACACCGTTCCGCCGCGCCGCACGAGGTCGATCGAGGCGTAGACCGCCGCGAGCCGGTCGATCCCGGCCTTGTCCATGAGTTTCCGCGCGAAGGCGTCGGGCAGCAGGCCGACGGCGTTCTGCGCCAGCTTCGCGCCGCCGTTGCCGTGGGCCTCCATGCCGACGGCATCCACGACCCCGTCCGCACCGCGCCCCTCGGTCAGGTCGATCAGTTCGTCGACGACCGTGTCGGTCAGGTCGTAGGTCAGGATGCCGTGGCGCTCGGCCATCGCGCGCCGCTCGGGCTCGGGCTCGATCGCGAGCACGCGATAGCCGAGGTGCACGCCGATGCGGGCGGCGAACTGGCCCACCGGGCCGAGGCCCATCACCGCGAGCGTGCCGCCCTCGGGGACGTTCGCGTACTGCACGCCCTGCCAGGCGGTGGGGACGATGTCGCTGAGGAAGAGGTAGCGGTCGTCGGGCAGGTCGTCGCCGACGCGGATGTGGTTGTAGTCGGCCAGCGGCACGCGCAGGTACTCCGCCTGGCCGCCGGGCACCTGGCCGTAGAGCTTGGTGTAGCCGAAGAGGGCCGCGCCGCTGCCGTACTCGCGCACCTGCGTGGTCTCGCACTGCGACTGCAGTCCGCGGCGGCACATGAAGCAGTGCCCGCACGAGATGTTGAACGGCACGACGACGCGGTCGCCGACCGCGAGGTTCGTCACGGCCGAGCCGACCTCGACGACGACGCCCATCGGCTCGTGGCCGAGCACGTCGCCTCTGTCGATGAAGGGGCCGAAGAGTTCGTACAGGTGCAGGTCGGAGCCGCAGATCGCCGTCGAGGTGATCTTCACGATCGCGTCGGTCGGTTCGAGGATCTCGGGGTCGGGGACCTCCTCGACGCTCACGTTTCTCGTGCCCTGCCAGGTCAGTGCCTTCATGGTGGTGCCTCTCTTTCCGGGGGACGGCCAGTCTGCGCGGCACCCCGAGAGCGACCGAGGTGGTTGACGAACCCCGCTCGAAGGGTCAGGCACCCGGTGCCGCGAGCGGCGCGGCGTCGACCCACGCGTGCACTCGGCGCAGGAACGCGGCGTACCCGCCGGGGGTGCGCCCGGTGAACCGACCCGACGTCTCGACCTCGTGCACGTCGCTCGCGCGTTCGCGCGCGCCCAGAGCCCGCACCGCGCGCACGAGTGCGACATCCTCGTGCTCGACGAGATCCCGGATGCCACCGGCCTCGACGTACGTGCTCGCGCGCACGCCGAGATTGGCCCCGTGCACGTTGCCCGGCGGGCGGCCCCGCTCGTGCGTCGCGCGCCAGTACGCCGCGTGGCGGGCGCTGAGGTCGGCGAAGTCGGGGCGGACCGTGCCGAGGACGAGGTCGATCCCGGCATCCATCAGCTCGAGCTGGTGCGTGATCCAGTCGCGCGGCACGACGGTGTCGGCATCCGTCATCGCGACCCACGTGTCGCCCGGGGGCGAATCGCGGAACGTGAGCGCGTGTGCGACCCCCGCGCGCCGGGCGGTTCCGACGTTGCGCGCCGAGATCTCGAGCGCCTCCACCGGCCAGCGTCGTACCTGAAGGCCCGTCGTGTCGGTGCACGCGTCGAGCACGACAACGATCGTCGCGGCGAGATCCGGGTCGCGCTCGTGCGCGTGCGCCACCGCGCGGGTCACCGAGGCGAGGCAGCGCCCGATCAGCGCCTCCTCGTCGTGCGCGGGGATCACCACGGCCACCGCCGTCACGGCACGAGTCCCGCCTCGGCAGCCACCGACCGTGCCCCCGGGCGGGCGAACACCTCGAGCACGAAGTCCTCCTCCTCGTGTCGCACCAGCCGCACGAGGTCGGGACGCGCGGCGAGCGCGTCGTGCACGTCGTCACCGGTCCAGGGGTATTCGGCGACCGGATGCCGCCAGTGGCAGGCCACGAGATGACCGTCGTCGATAAGTGAGCCAACGCTCGCGGTGAACCCGCGATCGAGATCGGCACCGGCCCAGTAGTACGCCACCTCGGACAGCACGACGAGATCGAAGACACCCTCGGGCCAGTCAGCGGGGAGCGTGGCGCGGTGCAGGTCCACGTTCGCGCGGCCTTGGAGCCGCCGGCGAGCGCGGTCGAGGGCCGCCGGCGCGAGGTCGACCGCGAGCACGCGATCGCACCGCTCGGCGAGCTCGGCCGTCAGCGCACCGGTCGAGCACCCGGCCTCGAACGCCGCGCGGTAGCGCCGTCGGGGCAGTGCCGCGAGCAGCGCGGCGCGCTTGCGCTCTTCGTACCAGCGCGAGTCGAAGCCCCACGGGTCGTCGTGTCGCGCGTACATGTCGTCGAAGTAGTCCTGCCCGACGGAGGGGCGCGCGGCGGGTGCCGTTTCAGCGGGCGGGGCCGTCCCGACATCGGGGGCCTCCGCTCCGGCGGGGTCCGAAGCCGCGGCGGGAGCCGGGACCGGGGCGAAGAACACCTCGCTGTCGCGGACGAAGTGCGCACGCATGCGGGCGTGGATCATCTCCTCGTCGCCGGGAGCCGAAGAGAGCGGGAGGATCTGGCTCGTGTGCGCGGCGAGCGCTCGGGTCTTGGCATCCTGAGCCTCTGGGTCGAGGGGCAGGCGCTCGACCTGATCCCACGGCACGTCGTCGGGGCCGCCCCAGTGCCACAGCCAGATCGGGAACGCGCGCGAGCGCACCTGTCGCGCAGCGCAGACCTCCTCGACGATCTCTCCCACGACGCGGTGATCGCGGTGCCCGTCGCCTCGCCACGGAGACAGCACGAGCACCCGGTGCGGGCCCGCGCGGTCGAGGGCGTCGCGAAGCGCCTCGGCGATCGTGTCGCGATGCTGGTCCGTACCCCCGTCAGGCAGCCCGAGGAAGATCGGCGGCTCGACCAGACCGAGAATGTCGGCCGCGTCGAGCACCTCCCGGCGGCGGCGCAACGCCAGCGTCGCGGGGCTGTGCGTGGGCGAGTCGGGGTGGGACCCCTCTCCGTCGGTCACGACGAGGAGGTCGATCGGCATGCCGCGGCTGGCCGCCGTGGCCAGCAGACCCGCCGCACCGAGACTCTCGTCGTCGGGGTGCGCAGCGACCACGATCACCCGATCAACGTCGAGGTCGAGCGCGGGGAGAGCGCGGCGGAGAGCGGCGGTCCAGACGTCCTCGTCCGTGCCGGGATCACGGTGGTCGAAGCTCACCATGCGCCCCTCCCCGCGGCGATGTCACCGCCGATCCTCGCGAGGTCGCGGTCGGCCTGGTGCTGCCGGATGTACACCTGGAGGTCGGCCACGCGCCGGGCGTGCGCCTCGTCGGCGACGAGCGGACCGGGCCCGAGCGCGTGAGCCGCCTCGGCGAGGGTGGTCTCGACCGCGTCGGCGACGACGCTGCGCGCGCGGTTCGCCCGAAGACCCTCGGATGCCGAGCTCCCGGCGTCGAACACCGTCGCCGTCTCGACGAGGACGGCGCGCGCAGCCCAGAGGGCGACGTCGGCGCGGCCGAGATGAACGCGGGCGAGCTGGTCGGCGCGCTCCTCCGCCGCGGCCGCGGCGAGTGCGTCCCGAAGGGGAACGGCGCCGCCCCACCAGCACGCCGCCACGCCCACGCCGCCGTGCGCGAACCCCGGACGGCGCAGATACCACCCGGCATCCCCCACCGGGACCGCCGGAGCTCCGTCGACGTCGATGGGCGCGCTGACGACACGGTCGAGGCCGCGCGCGTGCCACGGTCCCGAGCGCGCCGTCACGGCGGGGTCGCGCAGGTCGAGGGCGAAGAGCTGCCGGCGCTCGTCGTCGACCCAGGCGGTCACGAGCGCGTGGTCGAGGTCGGCGGCGAGGGAGCACCAGGGTTTGGTGCCGTGCAGCGTCCAGGTGCCGGCATCCTGTGTCGCCGTCAGTCGCACGCCGGGTCCTTCCGCGGCGAAGACGCCCCACGACCCGCCTGGGTCGACGTCGGGGTCGAAACCGTCCGCGGCGGCCTCGTCGAGGATCGCGAGGGCGTCGAGGTGCGGCTCCAGCATCCGCGCCGCGGCGACGTCGCGCGCGGCGACCGAGGCGAGCAGCTCCCACGTCGCGGCGAGCGAGCGCGGCCGGCCGACGCCCGTGACCCAGGCGAGCGTGGCGGCGAGGTCGGTGCCGAGGTCGCCGACGGCATCCGCCCCGGTCAGCGTCGCACGCACGTCGTCGAGTCCGGGGGTGTCGGGCGGGAGCAGGAGGGGGAAGCGGGGATGGTCGCCGTCGGTCACGCGCGCCAGGTTCCGCGGCGAGGTCGGATAGGGCCAGATCCTTGACACGGTCACTCATCCCGGGCAGGCACGCCGTGACTGCCCGACTCCCGCCCTGTACCGTCACGCGGAGACCACCCGCAACACGCCGCTGACCGGCCACCCCGAACCGCGTGTCGGCCCCGAACTCCGCACGACGGCACACCGACCACGGCCGCGAAGGCACCCCACCGGCCGGCCCCACTCCGACCCGGCCCGCCGACGACTGCCGACCCCGCCGCCGCTCCGGCCGCCCTCGGCTGTACCGTCCGGCGGAGAACACCGGCAACACGCCGCCCCGCGGCCACCGCGCACGGCGTGTCACCCCCGAACTCCGCACGACGGCACCCCCTGTGCCCCCACCGAGCCCCGCAGGGACGGACAGCGGATGCCGCGGATCAGCGATGCAGCACGCGCTTGCGCAGCAGGGCGTCGAGGTGGGCGACGTGCAGCAGCAGGGCGGGGAACGACGCAGACAGGCCCTTGCGGGGCAGACGATCGAGCGCGGGCTCGTCGGCGGGCAGGCGGTCCTGCTGGCCCCGGACCAGCCGCCGCACCGCGTTCAGAAGCGCCATGGGGTGGGTGTCGAGGGCGCTGTGCCCGTTGTGGATGCGCACGAGGGTGGCATCCGGAGCCGCGGCGACCACGCGCTCGGCGATCGCCGACGGGGTGCGCAGATCGCGGTCGCCCGAGAGCACCACGAGCGGCCAGTCGAACGAACGCACCGCCTCGATGAGGTCGTACGGCTCCCCGGCGAAGGCCGGATACCGCGACGCGAGTGGGAGATACGTGCGGGCCGGGTCGAGCGGGTGCCCGTCGGGGGTGCCGCCGTACCCCAGCTCGCGGAAGGCGATCGTGCCGACGAGGTCGAACTCGTAGAGGCCCGGGAAGCGTGCGATCTCGGCGCCACGTGTGGCGTAGGCGCCTAGCGCACGCCACGCGAAACCGGGCTCGTGCCGCACGAGCGGATGCACGAGGTCGGGGCCGCCGAGCTCGTACGCGGCGCGCACGATGTCGAGCACGATCCGCTCCGACACGCCGGCGGACACGAGACGCCTCACCCCGCGCGCCATGTCGTCGTCGGCATCCCAGAACAACTCCCTCAGGCACTCACGCTCGAGGTCGATGTCGTGCGCAGACTGCAGGGCGGAGTCGAGCAGCATGGCGTGGACCCGCTCCGGATGCCGCGCCCCGAACGCCATGGCCAGGTAGCTGCCGTACGACGAGCCGACGATCACCGCACGGTCGACGCCCTCGGCGTCGAGGACGGCCGCGAGATCGTCGAGCACGGCGGTGATGCGCATGGCCTCGGGCGGAAGGGGTTCGCCAGCGAGGTCGTTGCGTGAGCGGCCGACGCCGCGGTGCTCGACCATGATCAGGTCGAGCCCGCCCCGCGCCGCCCAGCGACGCAGCCCCCGGTACGGCAGCACCGAGGCGAGCCCGGGGCCGCCGGGGATGACGAGAACGGGCGTCGCGCCGCGTGGCCCCGAACGGACGTAGGCGAGGTCGAACGCCGGCGCCCCCTCGGCGGCGGGGCGCCGAACTCGGCGGACGTTCTCGCGCATGCTCAGCACGCTACCCGTCCGTGCGGTGCCGCGGGCGAGGCGCCGGCCTCACGCGGGGACGGCGGGGCCCACCACGGCCAGCAACCGCAGCTTCTCCGCGCTCTCACTGCCGGGCGCGGCGGTGTAGACGAGCAGGGAGTGGCTCGTGCCGGGGTCGACCAGCGTCTGGCAGTGCACCTCGATCTCGCCCACGGTCGGGTGCAGGAAGTGCTTGGTGTCGAGCGGACGCAGCCCCACCTCGTGACGCGCCCACAGGTCGCGGAACTCCTCGCTGCGCCGCAGCAGATCGTCGGCGAGATCGGCAGCGCGCGAGCCGGGCCCGCGCCGCCCGACGATCTCGCGCAGTCCCGAGGCGAAGAGGCGGCTGAGGAACGCGTGATCGTCCGGCAGGTAGAGCGCGCGCGATGCCGGGTCGGCGAACCATCGATAGCCGAGGCTACGCATCGACCCGCGGCGGAGGCTCGCGTCTCCCGTCAACGCGACCCCGAGCCGCGACTGCCGCAGCGTCTCACCGAGCTCGGTGACGACCTCGGCCGGGGTGTCGTCGAGGCGGTCGAGCACGCGCAGCAGCCCCGGGCTGATGTGCTCCCCTCCCAGCCCGTGCTCGGAGGGCACATGACCCGCCAAGCGGAACAGGTGATCACGTTCGGCGCGCGAGAGGTGCAGCCCCTGGGCGATGGATGCCAACATCTGCTCGGACGGCTGGGGTCCCCGCTCCCGCTCGAGCCGGGCGTAGTAGTCGGTCGACATGTGGCTGAGCGCGGCGGCTTCCTCGCGCCGCAGGCCGCGGGTGCGCCGCCGCACGCCGCGCGGCAGCCCCACATCCTCGGGCTGCAGCGCCTCGCGACGGGTGCGCAGGAAGTCCGCCAGTGCGGCTCGATCGATCACGTCGTCCTGTCTACCGTCCGGGGCCGCCCCGAACCAGGGCGCGCCGATCCCCCTCTCACGTGCCACGGCCTCGCCAGCCGGGGATCGACGGGCCCTGTCTCCGCGCGGTCGACCGCGTGATGCTGAAGCAACGAACCTCGAAGGAGCCCTCATGACCCGCGACATCACCCTCCCCTCCCTCGCCGGCCGTCGTGTCGTCCTGACCGGCGGCAGCGACGGCATGGGACTCGTCATGGCCGAGCGCCTCGCGGCGGCCGGGGCCGAGCTGGTGCTCCCCGTCCGCAACCGCGAGAAGGGCGAGCGGGCGGCGCGTGGCATCCGGGATCGTCACCCGGACGCCCGGATCGCCCTCCATGACCTCGACCTCGCGTCGCTCGAGTCGGTCGCGTCATTCGGCGCCGCTCTGGAGACGGAGGGGATGCCGGTGCACATCCTGATCAACAACGCCGGCGTCATGACGCCCCCGGAGAGGCAGACCACCGTCGACGGGCATGAGGTGCAGTTCGGGACGAACCACCTGGGGCATGTCGCCCTCGTCGGTCATCTGCTGCCGCTCCTGAAGGCCGGAGGGGCGCGCGTCGTCAGCCAGGTGAGCATCGCCGCCGCTCGCGGGCGCATCGAGTGGGACGACCTCGAGAGCGAGCGTCGTTACGACGGGCAGCGGGCGTACTCGGCGTCGAAGATCGCCCTCGGTCTGTTCGCGCGAGAGCTCGACGAACGATCGCGGCGCGAGGGATGGGGCCTGCGGAGCGTCGTGGCGCACCCGGGTGTCGCACCGACGAACCTTCTCGCGGCGCGCCCCGAGATCGGGCGGACCGCCGACACGACGGCCGTGCGCGTGATCCGCTGGATGTCGGCGCGGGGGCTGGTCGTGGGCACGGCGTCCACCGCCGCTCTGCCGGCGCTGCTCGCCGCCACAACCGACGACCCGCGCAGCGACCGGCTCTACGGTCCGACCGGCCTCGGCCACCTCGGCGGAGGCCCCGGCACCCACCCGCTGTACCGTCCGCTGCGCGACCTCGACGAGGCGGCGCGCGTCTGGGACACCTCGCTGCGGCTCGCGGGGGTGCATGCCGGTTCGCTATGAATTCCGCGCCTCCGGCGCCGCGACCCTCAGCGCTCCGTAGGCTCCCCTCGTGGCCCCCGCATCCTCGCGCACGCGCGACCTTCCGGCGATCGCCGCGGCGATTGCGGCGACGGTTCTCGGTGCCGGTCTCGGCGAACTGGGCGCCGCGCTCATTTCGCCCTCGGCCAGCCCCTTCGCCGTGATCGGCGGAGGCATGATCGACCTCGCCCCGGCGTGGGCGAAAGACCTCGCGATCAGCCTCTTCGGGACGGCAGACAAGACCGCGCTCCTGGTCGGAATCGCGGTGCTGGTGCTCGCCGTCGCCGGGGCCGCCGGCGTCGTCGAACGACGTCGGCCTCCGTGGGGCCGAGTGCTCCTCGCGGCGCTCGGTGTGATCGGCGCTCTCGTGTCGCTGGTCCACCCCGATGCGGGGCTGCTGTCTCCCGTGCCGTCGCTGATTGCGGGCGCCGCCGCCGCCGTCGTGGCGGGAATGCTCATCGGCCGACTTCGGCCTACCGCGACCTCCCCCGAGACCTCCACCGGTCCCACCCGCCGCGGGGTCCTGGCGCTCTCGGGCGTGGCGGTCCTGGCCGGCGCTCTCGCCGCGGCCGGATCCGTCGCGCTGAGCAGCGGCGCCCGAGCGGTCAGCGCGGTGCGTGCCGCCCTCCGCCTTCCGAGCCCGACCACCACGACCGCGGTGCCCGCCACCGCCGACCTGAAGATCGACGGCCTCTCCCCGGTCATCACGCCGTCGTCCGACTTCTACCGCATCGACACCGCTCTCGTGGTGCCGCAGATCGACCCGGCCACCTGGAGTCTGCGCGTGCACGGACTCGTGGAGCAGGAGGTCGTGCTGAGGTGGGACGACCTCGTCGCCCTCCCCCAGAAGGAGACGGTCGCGACCCTCGTGTGCGTGTCGAACGAGGTCGGTGGCGACCTCATCGGGAACGCCCGGTGGCTCGGGGTGCCGATCCGCGACGTCCTCGCGCGGGCGAAGCCGACGGCGGAGGCCGACATGGTGCTCTCCCACTCCGTCGACGGGTTCACGGCATCCAGTCCCCTGGAAGCGCTGACCGATGACCGCGACGCCCTGCTCGCGATCGGGATGAACGGCGAACCGCTGCCCCTCGCGCACGGGTTCCCGGTGCGCATGGTGGTACCGGGCCTGTACGGGTACGTCTCCGCGACCAAGTGGGTGAGCGAGCTCGAGGTCACGCGCTACGACCGCGCCGAGGGGTACTGGACCTCGCGCGGATGGTCGGAGCGCGGACCGGTCAAGCTGCAGTCACGCATCGACGTTCCCCGCGCGGGCGCCCGTGTGGCCGCGGATGACGGGGTCGTCGCCGGTGTCGCGTGGCAGACGCATGTCGGCGTCTCCGGCGTCGAGGTGCAGATCGACGACGGCGCCTGGCAGCCCGCGAAGCTCGCGAGCGCGATCTCGACCGACACCTGGGTGCAGTGGAGCCTGCCGTGGACCGCGACCAGCGGCTCCCACACCGTGCGCTGCCGCGCGATCTCGACCACCGGCGAGACCCAGACGCCGAATCGCGCGGCGCCCGCTCCCGACGGCGCGACGGGCTGGGACGAGATCACGATCTCGGTCGCCTGACCCCGCCCCGCGTCTGGGCCGCGGTGCGTCGGCCCGTGGCATCCCGTGTCCCACTTCGTGCAGGAATCTCACCTGAGAACCGCACAAAGTGGGACACGCATACGTCCGGATGCCGTGCAGCCGATCCCACGCATCGCTCATGTCCCACTTCGTGCAGCAATCACAACGGAGATCTGCACAAAGTGGGACACGCATACGTCCGGATGCCGTGCAGCCGATCCCACGCATCGCACATGTCCCACTTTGTGCAGCAATCGCACCGGAGATCTGCACAAAGTGGGACACGGCCGACCGGAGGACCGGAGAGGCGCGTCCGCGAGTCAGGCCGACAGGACGTGCCGCAACTGCTCGACGGCCCAGTCCAGCTCGGTCGCGCGGATCGTCAGCGGCGGGGCGATGCGGATCGTCTGCCCGTGCGTGTCCTTCACCAGCACGCCGCGGGCGAGGAGCTTCTCCGCGATCTCACGGCCCGTTCCGTACGCCGGGTCGATGTCGACGCCGGCCCACAGCCCCGCGATGCGCACCTCGGTGACCCCGCGGCCGACGAGCGCCTGCAGCGCCGCCTCGAGATGCTCGCCGAGGGCCTTCGCGCGGGTCTGGAATTCTCCGGATGCCAACATCTCGACGACCTGCAAACCCACAGCGGCCGCGAGCGGGTTGCCGCCGAACGTCGAGCCGTGCTCACCGGGACGGATGACGCCGAGCACGTCCTCGTTCGCCACGACCGCCGACAGCGGAACGATGCCGCCGCCGAGGGCCTTGCCGAGGAGGTACACGTCGGGGACGACGCCCTCGCGGTCGCACGCGAACGTCTCGCCCACGCGGCCGAGACCCGACTGGATCTCATCCGCGATGAAGAGCACGTTGTTCTCGGTGCAGATCTCGCGGACCCGGCGGAGGAACCCCTCCGGCGGCACGATGACGCCCGCCTCGCCCTGGATCGGCTCGAGGAGCACCGCGGCGGTGTTCTCGTCGATCGCTGCGGCGATGGCATCCGCGTTCCCGTACGGGACGTGCACGAAGCCCGGCGCGTACGGACCGAAGTCGTCGTGCGCGACGGGGTCGTCGCTGAAGCCCACGATCGTCGTGGTGCGGCCGTGGAAGTTGCCGTTCGCGACGATGATCGTCGCGGCATCCGGGGCGATGCCCTTCGTGCGGTATCCCCACGCGCGGGCGACCTTGATGCCGGTCTCGACCGCCTCGGCGCCGGTGTTCATCGGCAGCACGAGGTCTTTGCCGCACAGCTGCGACAGGGCCGTGGCGAAGGGCCCCAGCCGGTCGTTGTGGAACGCGCGGCTCGTGAGCGTGAGCTTCTCGAGCTGCTCGCGGGCCGCGGCGAGGATCGCGGGGTGCCCGTGACCGAAGTTCAGGGCCGAGTACGCCGACAGAAGGTCGAGGTACCGCTTGCCCTCGATGTCGGTCACCCAGACACCCTCGGCGCTGTGCGCGAGGACGGGAAGCGGGTGGTAGTTGTGCGCGACGTGCGCGCTCTCGGCCTGGATGAGGGCGAGACCGAGGTTCTCGAGGGTGGCGCCCATCACGCCCCCCGCAGTTCGAGCGTGCAGCACTTGATGCCGCCGCCGCCGAGCAGCAGCTCGGACAGGTCTACCTTCACGGGGGTGTAGCCGCGCTCGCGCAGCTGCGCCTCGAAGCCCACGGCGCGCGGCGAGA
Source organism: Microbacterium sp. Kw_RZR3 (assembly GCF_029222405.1). Lineage (NCBI taxonomy): Bacteria > Bacillati > Actinomycetota > Actinomycetes > Micrococcales > Microbacteriaceae > Microbacterium > Microbacterium sp. Kw_RZR3. The sequence goes on from NZ_JARHXC010000325.1 coordinate 21,431, forward strand.
TGATGACGTTCTTGCCGTCGCTGGCCGAGTTCAGGCCGAACACCGCGCCGTCGGCATCCGAGACCCGGATCGCGTCGGGGTAGCGCTCGCGCAGGATCGCCTGGCTGCGCTCGTCGAACGCGTTCGGCAGGTAGGCGATGTTCGCCTTCTCGACGCCGCCGGTTCCTGAGCCTGTCGAAGGACCCTCGACCGGGTCGAGCACGGCGATCGCGGTGTCGAGATGGTAGAACCGCGGGTCGGTGAGCGTCAGCGACACGACCTCGCGCGAGAAGACCTCGCCGACCTCGCGGTGGCTGTCGCCCGTGGAGCGGAATCCGGTACCCGCGAGGATCGTGTTGCCGACGAGCAGGAAGTCGCCCTCACCCTCGTTGACCTCGACGGGCTCGGCGACCTCGAACCCGTTGGCGGCGAACCAGTCGATGAACGCCGGCGCCTCGGCGGCACGCTCGCGGAACCGGAACTTCGGACCGTAGGCGACGCCGTCGATGACGAAGCCGCCGTTGGCGGTGTAGACCATGTCGGGCAGACCCTCGACGGGGTCGATGAGCTCGATCTCGTGGCCGAGCTGCGTGTAGGTGTCGTACAGCGACTGCCACTGGCGCAGCGCCAGAGCGGTATCGGTGGGCCGGGACGGCTCCATCCACGGGTTGATGCTGTAGCTGACCGTGAAGTGCTCGGGCCGGCACATGAGGTACCGGCGGTGCTGCTGCACGCGCTCGACCGGTGAGGTCTCGACGGCGGCGGCGGAGGGGGTAGCGGACATCTCTGCTCCTCGGGAGAAAAGGTGCGGCGGACGCTGTCCTGGGGCTCGGTGGCCCTTCGAACCCGTACGGTGCCGATCAGCTTGTGGCGGCACCGTGCGGGGAAAGGTCGGTCCGAGCACGCCGCGCTCATTCTCGCACGGGCGCGCGGGGAGGCGCGAGCGGCGCGCGAGCGGGGAGGCGCGGGCGGCGCGCGAGCGGGGAGGCGCGGGCGGCGCGCGTGCGGGCACGGCGGCGATCCGGCGAAGGCGCGTGGGGGTTCACCGCCACGGCCCGGCCCGACGGCGCGGCCGGTCCCGTCGACGGGCTCAGGGACCTCCCCACGGCCCAAGGCGAGCGCGGCCGCGGCCGAACGTCGCGCGGCGTCATCCGCACGGCGCGTGTCGGCGGGCCGTGGGAGGATTACGGCGATGTCTGCCACCCTCGAAAACTCCGTCGTCCTCGACGAAGCCGCCGGTGTCGTCCGCATCCTCGATCGCCGCGTCTTCCCCTCTCGCGTGGAATGGGTGGATGCCACCACCCCCGACGAGGTCGCCTCGGCGATCCGCGACATGGTGACGCAGAGCTCGGGGCCGCTGTACGCCGCGACCGCCGGCATGGGCCTCGCCGCGCTGCAGGCGCGCGGGCTCCCCCTCGGCGAGGCGCGCACGGCGCTCGGTCGCGCGGGTCGTTCCCTGGCCACCGCGCGTCCGACGAACGCCCACCCGCGCGACGCGGTTGCCCGGATCCTCGAGGCGGGGAGGGATGCCGACGACACCGACGCCCTCGTTTCCGCCACCCTCGACACGGCCCGGGCCGTCGACCGCGACTACCGCGAGGCGAGCCTGCGCCTGGGCCGTGCGACCCTCTCTCTGCTGCCGGAGTCGCCGCGCATCCTCACGCACTGCTGGGCCGACGCCTACCTCTTCGGACTCGTCACCGCGGCCCGCGAAGCCGGCCGCGAGATCGAGTGGATCGCGACCGAGACCCGGCCCTACCTGCAGGGCGCGCGGCTGACAGCGCATTCGCTGCGCGAGCTCGACCAGAGAGTCACGCTCATCACCGACGGCATGGCAGCCGCCGCGCTCGCCTCGCCGCGGGGCGTCGGCTCCGGACCGATCGACGCTGTCGTGACGGCCGCCGACCGTGTCGCGCTCGACGGTTCCGTCGTCAACAAGGTGGGCACGCTCGCGCACGCGGCCGCGGCGGCGGCGTTCGGCATCCCGTACTACGCGATGATCGAGGCCCCTGACCCGGGCGCGCCCACGGGTGACGACGTCGTCATCGAAGACCGCGACCCGACCGAGGTTCTCGAGGTGCTGGGCCGCCGCACGGCAAGCCCGCTCGTCACCGAGGCCTGGTACCCGGCGTTCGACGTGACCCCGCCGCGTCTCGTGACCCGCATCGCGACCAGTCGCGGCACGTTCGAGCCCTCCCGCGTCGGCGAGCACTTCTCGACCGATCCCGAAGCGAGCGCCGCCGAGCCTCCCGCCCCGGCGCTGCGCCGGCGCCGTTCGCGCGAGAACCCCGCCCCCGTGGCATCCACCGCTCAACCCGAGACCATCGCGTTCCGTCCCGTGAACGCCCGATCCGACGAGGATTCCGAATGACCTCCCTCTCCGCCGACGTGGTCGTGCTCGACATCGAGGGCACCACGAGCGCCGCCGGATTCATCCTGGGCGACCTGTACGACTACGCCCGCCCACGCCTCGACGAGGTGCTCGGCCGCGATGACGAGACGGTCCGCACCGCCCGTGCCGCCGCGATCGCCGAGACGGGCCTGGATGCCGACGCCACCGACGCCGAGGTCGCCGACGCGCTCCGCGGGCTCATGGCATCCGATGTGAAGTCGACGCCGCTGAAGACCATCCAGGGCATCATCTGGGCCGAGGGTTTTGCCGCGGGCGAGATCCACTCGCAGTTCTTCGAGGACGTGCCGCCGCGGCTGCGGGAGTGGCGCGAGGCCGGCATCCGGCTCGCCGTGTACTCGTCCGGCTCGGTCGCGTCGCAGGTGCCGTGGTTCCGGCACGCACCACAGGGCGACCTGACTCCGCTCGTCGAGGACTTCTTCGACACGGTCAGCGCCGGGCCGAAGAAGGAGGCCGCGTCGTACGAGCGCATCGCGTCCGCGCTCGGCGTCGTCCCCGAGCGCGCGCTCTTCCTCACCGACCACCCCGACGAGGTCACCGCGGCGCGTGCCGCCGGCTGGCAGGTCGTCGCGCTGGACCGCGCCGGGGAACCGTGGCACCGGGCATCGTTCACCGCGCCGTCGGTGGCATCCTTCAACGAGATCGAGCTCTCGCGATGACGCTGCCCGCACCCGAGCGGGTGCGCGCGGCCGGGGCCGCCCTCGCCGCCGAGGCCTCGCGATTCTCGGGCTACGGCTGGATGCGCGGCACCTCGGGCAACCTCTCGGTCGTCGTCGACCGCGACCCGCTCGTGCTGGCCGTGACGGCGTCGGGGCTCGACAAGTCCGAGCTCACCGACCGCGATGTCGTGCTGATCGACGCCGCGGGCGAGTCCCTCGACCCCGGCGACCCACGGCCTCCGTCCGCCGAGGCGGGACTCCACGCCCACATCGCCGCCCGGACCGGGGCGAACGCGGTGTTCCACGTGCACGCGTTCGACGCGGTCGTCGCCGGGCACCGGTGGCCGGGCGGCGTCGAGATCCGCGACATGGAGATGCTCAAGGGCATCGGCCACCGCGCGCACGACGAGACCGTGACGATTCCCGTCATCCGCAACCACCAGGACATGACCGTCGAAGCGGCCTGGTTCGACGAGGTCTACATCCCGGGCACGGCCGAGGTGCCCGAGGTCCCTGCGCTCATCGTCGCGAGCCACGGCATCTACGCGTGGGGCGAAGACGTCGCCGCTGCGCGCCGCCACCTCGAGATCACGGAGTGGCTGCTGCGCTTCGCCGTCGCGACGCGCTGAGCGGCGGGCGCCGTCGGGTCGCGCGGGTGGGCGGCGGCTTGGCGCGGTGCGGCGGGCGCTGCTGCGCGGCCGGCGCTGCTGGGCGGCCGGCGCTGCTGGGCGGCCGGGGCCGTCGGGCGGGCGCCGCGGCACGCATAAACGCGATCCACGCGCATAAACACGAGCTCCCCGCGTTTATGTGAGCGGATCGCGTTTATGGGCGGCCCCGCGCGGCGGCCCGGCGACCCCGCGGCGGCCCGGCGACCCGGCGGCGGCACGGCACACAGCACACGGCACACGGCACGCGGCGACCCGGCACCACCGCCCCGAACGGCGGATGCCACGCGCCCGCGCGTCAGCCGAGCAACGCCACCGTGCGCTCGGTGAGCACGCGCGGGTCGGCGTCCTCGAGGCGGGCGGTGCCGAGCGTCCGCGCCGCGCGGAGCACGAGACGCGCCGCGGCCGCGCGCTCGGGCTCGGGGAGCGTCTGGATGTCGGCGACCTTCGAGAACCCGACGATGCGGCGCACGGCTTTCGCCGCGGCGTAGGCGGCGGCGTCCGACCGCACCTGCGCCAGCGTGTGTTCGAGCACCTCGTCGCCGTAGACGCGCGGGTCTACACGTTCGGGCCAGCGGCTCCGGAACTCGGCCTCGAACGCGTCGACGAGTTCCACGGGCAGCCGCAGCAGCGTCTCGGCGGCGGCAGACCGGCCGAGCACGTGCGCGCGCGCCGCCGCGATGACGAGGTTCGCCCACACGGCGCCGAGGTCGAAGCCGGTAGGGCCGTACGTGCCGAACTCCGAGTCGAACGCCCGGACCGAGGCACCCTCGGCGCGCACGAACACCGACCCGGTGTGCAGGTCGCCGTGCATGAGGCTCTGCGTGCTCTCCTGGAAGCGCTGCTTCGCGAGCCCCATCTCGCGCACGAACGCCCGGTCGGCGCGCAACTCCCGCACGTCCTCCTCGTTGGCGGGCAGCCACCCGTTGTGCTCGTGGTCGACGTAGGGCTCGGTGAAGACGAGATCCTCGGTGATCTCGCTGAGCTCGGGGTTGGTCGCCTCGGCGATGCGACGCCGCCGCTCGGGTCCGGGCGTGCCGAACACGCTCGTCGCGAATCCGACGGCGCCGACGTACCGCCCGAGCTCAGCGGCGGCGTAGGGGTGCAGGCGCCCCGCGATCAGCTCTCCGCGCCACACCGCGTGGTCGCTGAGGTCTTCGATCGACAGCGCGAGGTTCTCGGCGTCGAAGCCGTGGAACGCGGGCACGTGCGCGGGGTCGATCTTCTCGTGCACGCCGAGCACGACAGCCTCGCGCGCCGCCCGCTCGCGCGTGAGCGGCCACGACGGATCGACACGGACGTGCGGGAGCGACTGCTTGACCACGACGCCGTTGCCCGCGGCATCCTTCACGATGAAGACGAGGTTCAGATTGCCGTCGCCGACCTCGACGACCGAGACGATGGATGCCGGATCCACCGGCCCCGCCAGGTGCGGGCGGGCGACGAGGTAGGCGGGGACGGACTCGACGGTCAGCTGATCGGTGAGAAGAGTCATGATGCGGTGGTGCTCCCGGCGACGATGGTGGTCTTGCGACGGCGGAACGTGAAGCTGAACAGCAGGGCCACGAGCAGCACGAGGCCCTTCCCGAAGTCCTGGATGTAGTACGGCAGCCCCATCATCGAGAACCCGGTGACCATGACCGCCACGAGCACGGCGCCGAGAGCCGTGCCCCACGCGTTCGGGCGTCCGATGCCGAGCACCGAGACGCCCACGAGCGCGACGGCGACGGCATCCAGCAGCAGGCTGTTGCCGGCCGAGACGTCGCCCTGCCCGATGCGGGCGGCGAGCACGAGACCCGCGATGGATGCCAGGATGCCGCAGCCGATGTACGCCGCGGCGCGGTAGGCCTTCACACGGATGCCGGCGAGCCGCGCGGCCTCGGGGTTCGACCCCACCGCCGCGAGGGCGCGTCCCCAGCGCGTGCGGTCGAGCACGAACCACAGCACGACGGTGAGGCCGAGGAACAGCAGCACGGGAACCGAGACGGGGCCGATCGAGCCGCGATCGAACCACAGGAAGTCGGGGGTGAAGCGGCCGGGCGCGGTCGTGCCGTCGTCGAGGGTCATCTGCGACGAGATCGACTTTCCGTCGACGATGATGAGCTTGAGCCCCACGACGGTGAACATCGTCGCCAGCGTCGCCAGCAGGTCGGGGATGCGCGCGAACACGATGAGCACCGCGTTGATCGCGCCAATGAGCGCTCCCGAGAGCAGCACGACGCCGACCGCGATTCCGCCCACCTGGTTGCCGATGACCATCGTCCACGCGGCGATCGAGACGGCGAAGCCCGCGTTGGCACCGACCGACAGGTCGAGGCCGCCGACCGTCATCGCGAGTGTCACGCCGAGACCGGCGATGCCGATCGGGGCGATGAACTTCAGCATCCCGAAGATGTTCTCGGGGGTCGCGAACGCGGGCTGGGTGACCGCGAAGAACACGATCAGCAGCACCGTGACGGCGACGAAGCCCCATTTCGCGATGGCATCCACGGTCCGGGAGCCGACGCTCGGTCGGGACGGAGCGAGGGCGGTGGTCATGCGGTTTCCTTCCGGTGGCCGGGGTCGTCGAGCAGCGCGGCGACGATGCGCGCACGGTCGAGCCGTCCGGCCGGGGTATCGAGGGCGATGCGGCCCGACACGAGGACGACGATCCGGTCGGCGACCTCGAGGATCTCGTCGACGTCGCTCGAGAGCACGAGCACGGCGGCGCCGGTGGCGGCCCGCTCGCGGACGGCGGTGCCGATACGCCGGCGAGCGCCGATGTCGACGCCGCGGAACGGCTCGTCGAGCACCGCGACGCGCGGTTCGGTGCGGAGCCAGCGGCCCACGACGACCTTCTGCTGGTTGCCGCCCGAGAGATCGTCGACGCGGGCCTCGATCGAGGGGGCGACGACGTCGTAGTCCTCGACCACGGCGTCGGCGGCCGCGCGTTCGCGGCCCGGAGCCATGACGCCGAAGCGCGACAGCGCCCGCAGCACGGGAAGGCCGACCGTGTGGGCGATCGACCACCCGGGTTGGATGCCCTGACGCTGGCGGTCCTCGGGCACGAGCACGACGCCTGCGGCCTGCGCGGCCGCCGGATCCGCCGGTCGGTACTCGCTGCCGTCGAGCCGCAACCGCGCTTCGGTATCTGCACGGACGCCCGTCACGAGCTCCGCGAGCTCGGTCTTGCCCGCTCCGAGCAGACCCAGGATGCCGGTCACCTGGCCGCCGTGCACCGCGAGCGCGAGCGGCCGGCTTCCGGGCAGAAGCCGCGCCCCCTCGACCGAGAGGACTTCCGCACCCGCGGGGAGCGGCTCGTCCACGTGCTGTTGGAGCTCGGTGGGGACGCCCAGCATCGCCTCGAGGGCCGCGTGCCAGTCGAACGGACGCTCGGCCTCGAGCTCGATGCGTCCGTCGCGGAGCACCACGATCCGGTCGGCGAGACGCTCGATCTCACCGAAACGGTGGCTCACGAACAGGATCGCGAGCCCCTCGTCGCGAAGCACCCGGAGCACCGCGAACAGGCGATCGGCTTCGGCGGAGGTCAGGGCGGAGGTGGGTTCGTCGAGGATCAGCAGGCGCGGCGTCGAGCGCAGGGCGCGGGCGAGCACCACGAGCTGGGCGTCGGAGGTGCCCAGGCGGGCGGCATCCGCTCGAAGGATCTCGTCGGACCACGACAGGCCGAGACGCTCGAGAGCGGCGCGCGCCACGCGTTCGGACTCGATCCGGCGCACGACACGATGCCCGGCGCTCGAGAAGTCGGTGAGCCCGAGGTTGTCGGCGACGCTGAGACCCGAGACGATCCCGTCGGCGATGCGCTGATGCACCGTCTCGATTCCGGCGCGACGGGCGCGGGCGGGCGAGGTCAGGCGCTGGGTCGATCCACCGACCGCGATCTCGCCGGTGTAGGCGGCATTGGCGCCCGAGACGGCCCCGATGAGGGTCGACTTGCCGGCGCCGTTGGTGCCGAGGAGCGCCGTGATCGTGCCCGGGCGGAGCGTGAGCGACACGTCGCGCAGCACCTGATTGCTGCCAAAGCGT
>NZ_JARHXC010000326.1:0-11306 GCF_029222405.1 Microbacterium sp. Kw_RZR3
TGCGTGACAATAACGAACTCAGTTTAGGGTGAGGGCGGATCAGCTTCCGCGAGCTGAGTTGCTCCCCAGCTGAGCATGAGGCTTGTATAAGCCACCTCTCCAATGCGAACCGTTCCGACCAGTCGACGGTGCAGAGCCTCAAGAGACTTGAGCGTGTGTTGGACCACAACCTGCTTGCGCTCGCTATCGGGCACGTCCACGATGGACACCGTCGCCAACTGCCCCGCGTTCGATTTCCGGACTTTGTACCGGATACCAGTGATCAGATCAGGGTCACTTGTATCCGCGCCGAAGAACCACCTGGAGTGGACGACTCCGTTACGTTCTTCCTGGTCTGCACGAGCTCTCTCATAGAATCTTTTGACCTTCTTGCTCGAATCCGTTTCTTCCGAAGGTAGGTGAGCCAGTCGATCTTTGAGGTACTCAATCTGACCACTCACCGCGACGATGCGGCCGAGCAGAGAGAAAAACTCTTCGGGCGGCCTCGTGCCGAACGAATCGACGGGTGTTCCAAAACCATCAGTGTTCAGCGAGCTAGTGCGGCGAATTCGCCCAAACGCACTTTGATCGTCAGCGGGCATCTTCTGCCCGGAGGGCTTGGCTGCTGAGCCGAAGGATGATTGCTCCAACGATGTGGACTGTGAACCAGGCGTCGTCTCGGCTGGCACTGCTGGAGTTATGGGCATCGCCGGTGTTGCTTCGGTCCGCTGAGACCCATCTGCATGCCTTGTCGATTGTCTGCAGGAGCGGGGCGTCGTGGGCAGCGATGATGCCTCTGTGTTTCGCTGAGGTGGTCAGATCGCCTATCTGATTTCCCTCGGCTCCGCGCAGTATCAAAGCTTCTTGAAGGGCGGTCCCAGCGTCTGTGATGGCGTTTGCGCCCTCGCCCCGAGCGAGTTCTGAAAGTGCGTTCTGGTAGCTCGTTTCGACGCGTTCCCAGCCCGCGGTCGCGAGGAGACGGAGCGCCGGCTGAGTGACCTCAACGTGAAGTTCGCGCGAGGCGAACGGAACCATCTCTCCATCGACAAGCTCGAAGGCCACTCGGTCCTCGGCGAGCACTCTGTTGAGCTCACTCAACAGCTCCTCGCTCATGGGAATGAGCGTCTCTGTGTAAGAAGTACCACTATGGAAGGCCTGAATCCGTGCGTTTTGTTCGAAGGCGCGAGTGTAGCCCTGCACGAAGGCTTCCATGACGGATGGGACCATTTCATCCTCGCATTCGCTGAGGTACGAGAAGAAGTCGTCGCGAGCATCTGATCTGCTCGAGGATAGGTGTAGTTGGCCGAGATCCGCGAGAAGGCACTGAACTGCAGCTTCTAATGTGCGGTAGTCTCGGCCGCCGGTGCTACTGAGCATGACCAGCTGAAGCCGGTTACGGGTCTCGGGTGAGAAGGATTCAGTCCAAAACGTTTCACCTTGACGCTCGCGCTCTTGAAGCTCACGAAGCTCTCGTCTGCGTTTATATAACGGACACATCTCGTTCCAATCTTGCCGATTACGCCTCGGCGACTTGGTTCGTGTGGTGCGAACCGTAGCGGTGCACGAGGAGTCGTTTGACATTCACTGACAATTTGTGCTCAGCTGGCAATCATCCTCGTAAGTAAGGCGACCATGACGTCCTTCTCCTTCGGGTCGCTCATCGCCACGAGCAGTGTGGTGGCTGCCAGAGCGTTGTTGGACACGCGCGGAGTGCCATCAACGTTGCTGAGGGTGCCGTTTCTGGCGAGGAAGATGACGAAAAGAGCGGCAGCGGTGCGTTTGTTGCCGTCGGAGAGCGGATGGTCTTTCACGACCAGGTAGAGCAGGTTGGCCGCTTTCTCCTCGACCGTGGGGTACAGATCCTGACCGCCGAAGGTCTGATATAGCGCCGCGATGATTCCCGCGAGGCCGTCACCTCGTTCGCGACCGAACAACGCGTCGTCGGGAAACTCCTCGCGAAGCTGTTCGATGACGCTGCGTGCCTCATCGACGGTCAGCTCCCAGTCAGGAACAGCTGAGGGGCGGGTGTCGATGTGTCCTTCGTCGTAGTCACGGAGGAGAGTGAACCCGGGGAGGTAACTCTGGAGCACATCGGCGACACCGGACACGAGTTCGTCGCTTGAGCGCCCGAGGATCTGCACGATCGTCCCGAGATGCTCGAGGCGCTGCTCGTTGACGGCGTAGCCACGCACCAGGTAGTCGCGGAGTTGACGTGTTGCCCAGATGCGGAACTGCGTGGCCGTGGCGCTCTTGACCCGGTAGCCGACGGACAGGATGAGGTCGAGGTTGTAAAAGGGGATCTCACGCGCGACCTGGCGCGTGCCTTCCGTACGAACCTGTCGGAAATTCCGACAGGTTGCCCCCTCGTCGAGTTCGCGTTCATCGTAGACGTGCTGGATATGCTCCACGACGTTCGTCCGCGAGGTCTGGAACAGCTCCGCGATCTGCTGTTGGCTCAGCCACACCGTCTCGGCATCGAGCCGGACGTCAAGGGCCGGGGCGCCGTCTTCTCGCGTGTAGAGGATCACCTCGCCGGATGGCTGTTGGTCGGTCATGCCGCGGTCTTCCGATCCTGCATGTCCTCATCTTGCCCTGGGATCTCCCAGTGGTCCGGGATCATGGAGATGAGGTAGCTGCGGTTCCTCATGAAGTTCGGGTCGTCGTCGTTCTCCATCATGGCGATGCCGTCGTAGAGCGCCTGGCGGGTGATCCGGTTGAGTTCCGCCATCTGAGCGTCCGAGAGGTGCCTCACGTGCAAGTCCTCCATCGCGTTTCGAATTTGCATCGCCAGGAGCATGGCGTGCTGCTGCGGGGGAGTGAGGCGGGCGAAAGAGGAAGCATTCATCTGCCCCGAAGTATGCGAAACTATGTTCGATATGTCAATGGGGAGGAGCGTGGGAACCACTCGGGTCCACCCGCCTGAACGGGCTGTGCCTTGTCTTCCAGAAGCAAAGAGCGTCATCGATACCGCTCACGCTCTGCAATCCACTCCCAGCAACCTTTATCTCAAGGCGATTTGTTCCAGTAAGCGCGAGATGGTGGGGCTTGTTGAGAGGTACTCGAATAATTCGTCAGGGGTGGTGAAGCTGCGCCAACTGGCAAATCTGAAGCCGTGCCGGGTTGTGATGGACAGCCGCCCCGTACCTCGCCGAGCTCGACGACTGACCGACGCAGAGAAGATGGCGTTTGTTGAGGGCTACAAGCAGGGAGAGCTGGTCGCAGATCTGGCCCGTCAGCTTGGAGTGCATCGCACGACGCTCGACATGCTGGTTGCTCGTTTGAAGCTGAGCCGGGTAGATCCAAATGAGGTGCCGGCGAAGGTACGTGATGACCTGGTTGAGAAGTACCGGGCGGGGGAGTCCCTAGCTGCGATCGGCGATCGGCTCGGGTTCAGCGCCAACAAGGTGCAGCGGCTGCTCGTGTCGATGGGTGAACCGATCCGCCCACGTGGCCCAAGGAAGCCAACGATTACGAGCGAGCAGGTCAATCGGATGGTCTCGCGGTATGAGCAGGGCGAGGCGATCTCAGCTATCGCAGACTCCGCTGGAGTGAGCTATGCGCAGACGAGGTCGTGCTTGATGGAGGCAGGCGTTCAGATGCGGCCGCGCGGGGGAGCGCGGTGAGCTAGGCGGCCTTCTTCTTCTCGGCTTTGTCTCGCGCGATGGCAAGAAGTACACGGGATAGCTTGTCGAAGTCGACATCCGGTCTAACGAGTGCTTCGGTGCGGATGACAAATGACTTGTTTGTGCGCCTCCTGCCAGGAGTCTTTTTCGGTGGCGGTGGTGCCGACTCAAGCTGCGCAATGACCTTGCTGAACTGGGCATACGCCTTGCCGGCACGGTGGGGGAGGCTTGGCCACTTCGCCGTGACCGCCTGGCGATACGTGACAGCCTGATCTTCCGTGAGGTCCATGCTGGGTTGGTACAAGCCCGGTGTCCTGCCCGCCATCGTCCTCTTGCGGTGCGATAGTGATCCGGCCTGCGATGTAGTGCTCTTTTTGCTCGAACTCGTTCACCCACGCTTCAAGTTGCTCCCGAGAACAGCGGGGCGGCGAAGCGTCAATGTCGTGCATGCAGAAAGTCTCACATTCACGCACCGAGCAAATCGACCCCGCCGATGGTGTCCATTCCTGCGAGCGCACGCCGCCGCGCTGCCGTCGCGCGGCTAGGTCTTCGCAGCCTCGGCGATGCTAGATGGTGTCGAAGCGGATGTCGTCCTCGTCGTAATCGGTCGCTATACCCGGTAGCCAAACGTGGGGGTCGCCGTCCGCGGTTTGAGCGATGAGCGGGACAGTGGAAACGGAGATGACGATGGATGTCGTGGTCGTAACGAAGAAGCTGAGTCGGTGGCCGCCGTCGGCGGTGACGTTGAGGAAGCCGCCTGCGGCGCGGGCGGCTCGGAGGGTTTGCTCCCGCAGGTCATCGAGGCTCTCGAGCGGGCCGAGCGCGAAGCTCGTGCCGTCGACTGTGACGGTGACCCGCTCGATGCTGTTGCCCATGCGCGGACGGTATGTCGGCCTGCCATCAGCTTCGCCCGGGGTTGCGTTGAGGGAGTCCGCATGGCATACTTCGCGCGTCAGTGGCGGGGCACGTATAGGGGCACAAGGCGAGGGCGCGCACCAGGGGTGTCGGGCAGCGCCTCGCCGGGAAACCTTGCTCCCAGGTCCCGCCGCTCGCCGCTCGCCCCCACCTGACGGCGGTGCCCGGGAGCGTGCCCACAAGGGCGGTCAAGCGTGTGACTCGCACTCGCGAGCGTGGTCGCCACGGTGAGCGATCCAGAGGGCGCTCTTGACGTCGTCAGGAGCGTCGAGCGAAGCGGATCCCCCATCCAACCGCAGCCCACTGCCTCTCAGCGCTGAGGGTCGCAAATCCGATGACTCGGCGGGCACACCCCCGCAACGAAGTCGTCCTCCAGCTGCCTCCAGCTGACCCGCGCGACTTCTTCTTCTTGCTTCGAGAGAATCTCGGGGATGGACTCATGCATCCCGCGCGTTGACCACGGGCGGCCGGCTGGGTGTCTTTGCTGCGGTTCGGCTACGGCGTCGCCGGTGTTTGCTCGAATGTGATCAGGCCAGCCTCGCGGGCGATGGCGTCGGCTCGAGATGCTTCTGCCTCTGCTGCTGCCGCCAGCCTGGCGTGCGCGGTGAGGTGATCCTTTTGGATCTTCGCGGTGATGGCTGCGAGGTGGTCGGCGAGGAATGTTGCCAAGCCGGATTTGAGTTCTTCGAGATTGGTGTTCGCGATTTCGAGGCGCCGGTCCGACACGCGGAGCGTGACCGAAGGATAGCCAGCGTCAGAGAGGGCCTGTTGGGTCGTTGGGGAGTGCAGTGCGGTCACTTCTTCTGCCTGTGGGCGGCGGTTGAAGACGGCGTCGACCTGGTAGGTGTTGGGCGCGGTCAGTGTCCCGAGTCTGGGCGGCAGCGATCCAGGGAGAACGGACGTGAGGCCGAGGGGGTTCGGGTATACCGAGGGGGTGGGCGTTGTGTGCGGCTTTGATGCTGTGGAGGACGTGTCGGTGGTCATGGGTCTCGGGGACCCCTCTCTGGGGTTGCGTGTCCGCGGGGGCGCAGAGGCCGCCTAGGAGGCGCGTCGGCGGTTGCGGGTTCGGATGAGTCCGAAGATGAGGGTGCCGATGAAGAGCACGATGCCGATGATGGCGAGCCAGAGCAGGCCCTCGAACGTGAATCCCACGATCGTCAGCACCGCCCAAGCGACGAGGAGGATGACGAGTGTGAGCCACATGTTTGTGACTCTACGCCTAATATTCGAGTTGGGTGTCAATTCTTTTGCCCAAAAAAGAGGGCGGGCTGGAATTGAGATTTTGGGAAGAGTTGCTCCACGCAATTTCGGGGCGAGCGAGCACGCATCGACAGTTGCCCGATTTGCGAAATCTGCCGTCGCATAGTGTCGCGGTCATCGGCACGCAATATCTCGTGAACGACGTCGAGCGTCAGGACGTCGGTGATCGTCTCTACGTGTTGCGCTCCGGCAAGCTGCGCGAGGGCAGGGCAAGGTCGGTGGCCGTCTTCTCGAACGGTCGAAACCTGGGTCGTCTGTCCCCCGAGGCAGCTCAGCCGCTGGCGGCGGCGCTTGCGAAGCTGGGCGGTGCCGCCGTGGTGAACGGAACGGGTGTGCGCACAAGCGGGATCCGCCTGTGGGTCGACGTCCCTGACACGGACGCGCTGAACGCCTTCGCAGCATATTGGCAGCTTCGAGAATAGTTCGCGAAATTCCGGCGAATATCAAAAAGTAAGACCGCCGCTGAGAGTGATATATACGAAAGTGAACATACGACGCGCGTAACCTGTTGGTAAGTCCTCGGCGACCGCCATCGGCTTCAGGCCTCACCGGTCACGACGAAACCGAGGAATGGAAATGCGCTCACCGGTCATTGAATCCCGACTGGGTCCTATTCGCCAGACCTACGCAGGGACGACGGAGTTCCCCCCGATGGCGAAGGCCTACACCGAGCTGTCTCAGGTCGTTCGAGAGACCGGTCTCCTGCTGCGTGCACAGCGCTTCTACGCCGTCGTCGGCCTCGTGCTCGCGGTCGGGTTCGCCGGGGCCATCGCCGGGTTCGTCCTCTTCGGCGACAGTTGGTATCAGCTGCTCATCGCTGCCGCACTGGGCGTCCTGTTCACCCAGGTGGCATTCCTCGCCCACCAGGCCGCGCACAAGCAGATCCTCGCCTCCGGTCCCGGGAACGAACGCCTCGCGCTGTGGCTGGGAGCCGGCGTCGTCGGTCTGAGCATGTCGTGGTGGGGTGCGAAGCACACCCGCCACCACGCCAACCCGAACCGCGTCGGCAAGGACCCGGACATCGAGGTCGACACGGTCTCCTTCCTCGAGGCCGACGCGGCGAAAGCACGTGGCTTGCGGCGATGGATCACCCAGAGGCAGGGCTGGCTCTTCTTCCCCCTCCTCACGCTCGAGGGCGCCAACCTTCACTTCCTCGCGTTCAGACACCTTCTCTCCCGCGGCGAGGTGAAGGGACGCCGCCGCGAGCTCGCGATCCTCGCGCTTCGGTTCTCGGTCTTCGTCGCCCCGGTGTTCGTCTTCCTTCCTCTCGGGATGGCGTTCGCGTTCCTGGGCGTCCAGCTCGCCGTGTTCGGCGTGTACATGGGCGCATCGTTCGCCCCCAATCACAAGGGCATGGCCGTCATCGCCCCGAACGCGAAGCTCGACTTCTTCAGCAAGCAGGTCCGCACCTCACGCAACATCACCGGCGGGTGGTGGGCGACGTGGCTCATGGGCGGCCTCAACTACCAGATCGAGCATCACCTGTTCCCGAACATGCCCCGGCCGCATCTGAGCCGGGCCCGCGCGATCGTCAAGGAACACAGCGAGACACTGAACGTCCCCTACGTCGAGACCAGTCTCTGGCGTTCGTATGGCATCGTCATCGCATATCTCAACCGTGTCGGCCTCGCGGCCCGCGACCCCTTCGAGTGCCCCATGACCTCCGCGGCCGCCCGAGCCTGATGCGCGACGTCCAACGTCACGGATGCCACGTGCCAGTAGCCGCGTCGGTTGCAGTCGGCAGGTGTACCCGGACGATGGGCCGTCTCGGGATCGTCTATCGTCACGCTTGCCGCGCGCGTAGAGTCCAGCTATGAGCGGCGCATCGACGGACGACGAAGACGGCAACACCTCGGGTGAGTCGCGACGCAGCCGTGCCCGGCGGATACGGTGGACGACGGCGACCGGTGAGCATTGGCAGGGCTATGCCGCGACCAATGAGACACAAGCTCGGCGCGATGCGGAGATCGAACGCGACAGGCGTTCGACCGACGACGAGGTTGCGCGGGAACACTGGGATGACGATGGCGGACCGAATCTGCCTCCACATCCGCCAAGTACTCGATCTCATTCGCCTCATCCCATCAAGCATTTCCCACCTCTCTGAGCGAGGTGCGCTGGCCTGATGATCCCCCAACGTTCCGCTTGCCTGGACTGCAGTAACCATGCCGTCGGAATACACAGTCAACGGTGATCCGCGACGGCTTCCACTGAGATCGCAGCGATGGGTCGAGAGATGAGTCCAGCGACTGTCGTACGGGAGCCGGCCACACCCCGCAGAGTGAAGGCGGAGAGTGGGCCCGGAGGGGCTCGAACCCTCGACCCGCGGATTAAAAGTCCGATGCTCTGCCAACTGAGCTACAGGCCCTCGCTCCCAGCCTAGCGGGCGCGACGGGGGTGCCGTGCTCACCGGCGGGAGCGGGCGACGATCCAGAAGAGGTACGCGCCGCCCACCGCCGCTGTCAGCAGGCCCACGGGGATCTGCACGGGAGCAAGAGCCCGCTGGGCCACGACGTCGGCCACGATCAGCACGACGGCACCCGTGAGGGCCGAACCGACGAGGGGGATGCCGCTCGCGCCCATCGCGCGACGAGCCAGCTGCGGCGCGGCGAGGGCGACGAAGCCGATCGGGCCTGCGACCGCTGTCGCCGTCCCGGTCAGAAGGGCGGCGACGACCACGAGCGACAGACGCACGCGGCCGGTGCGGACGCCCAACGAGCGCGCGGTGTCGTCGTCGAACTCGAGGGCGCGATAGTCGCGATGGAGCGCGACCAGCACCGCGCTCAGCACGCCGAGCGCGGCGAGGAGCAGCACGACGTCATTCGCGGAGGTGGCGGCGAGACTGCCGTGGAGCCACTGCGTCGCGTTCCGCGCGACGTCGAGCGGAGCGCGCGTGAGGAGATAGTCGTTGACGGCGGCCAGGAGCGTTGTGAGGGCGATGCCCGCGAGGATCGTGCGCTCCCGGGAGATCCCGACGCTGCGAGCGATCCCCATCACCACGATGACCGTGAGCAGGCCTCCCGTCCACGCCCCGATGGCAGGAGACGGGGGAGGAGAGATGAGGGTCAGCCCGATGAGCGCCCCGGTCGCCGATCCGGCGGTGAACCCGACGATGTCGGGACTCGCGATCGGGTTTCGGGCCAGGGTCTGGAAGACCGCGCCGGCCATTCCCAACGCGGCCCCGATGAGAAGGGCGGCGGCGAGGCGTGGCATCCGCATGCCCATGACGACGACGGTGGTTCGGGCGTCGGCGTCTCCGGTGAGAGCGGATGCGACATCCCCGAGCGACGCGTCGAACGAACCCGTCGTGAGGCCGACGGCGGCTGCGCCCACAGCGACAGCGATCAGGATCGCCGCGACCGCGAGGGGGCGTCCGCGTCGCGACAGCCGGGTTCGAGAGGGCGCGCTCATCGGCTCCTCCGCAGGATCAGCCAGAGCAGCAGCGGCGCGCCGAGGAAGGCGGCGACGATGCCGGCCTCGACTTCGCCGGGGAGGGCGATGATGCGTCCGACGATGTCGCTCGCGAGCGTCAGGGTGGCACCCGTGACCGCCGCGAGCGGCAGGGACACCGGGACGGAGCCGCCGACGGCACCGCGGACGGCGTGGGCGACGAGGAGGCCGATGAACGCAAGCGGTCCCGCCGCCGACGTCGCGGTCGCGCAGAGGACGGTGATCGCCGCGCCCGCCCCGATCGTCACGACCGCGGGGGACACCCCGAGGGATCGGGCCAGATCACTCCCGAGCTGCAGGTGGTCGAGGCCGCGCGCCACGAAGGCGGCGAGCACGATCCCGACGACCGCGAACGGCCACAGCTGAGCCGCGACATCGGCATCCCTCCGTTCGAACGATCCGACGGCCCAGAACCGGAACGACTCGAACGTGGCGTCGTCGGCGAGGGTGATGATGCCGACGATGGCGCTGAGGCAGGCGCTCAACGCGACGCCGGCGAGGATCAGCCCGATCGTGTCGTTGCGGCGATCGGGTCGCGCGGCGGCGTTCACGAGCAGGGCGGCTCCGCCGGCGCCGGCGAAGGCGAACCACACGTAACCGCTCGCCGTGCCGACGCCGAAGGCGGCGATCGCGACGACCACGCCGAGCGCGGCGCCCGCGTTCACCCCGAGAAGCCCGGGGTCGGCGAGCGGGTTCCGGGTGAGCGCCTGCATGAGGACGCCGGCGACCCCCAGGCACGTTCCGGCGAGGAGCGCCGTGAGGGTGCGCGGCACTCGGAGCTCATGGACGATGACGCCGACGGCATCCTGTCTCTCGGAGAACAAGGCCGAAAGCACATCCGTGGGCGCGAAGGCGCGCGAACCGACGGCGAGGCTCGCGACGACGAGCACGGCGAGGAGCACGGACACGGCGAGCGTGAGCACGACCGCGCGAGAACGCGCCGCTCGACGACGCGCAATCAGCTGCCCCGCGATCCCCGGCGAGGTGACAGCGGCCGAATCGAGCACAGAGGTAAGGTTATCCTAACCGTGTGACCCTCTTTCGTTTCTCGTCTCCGCACGTCCGTCATCGTCCTAGACGAGCGATCCTTGCCCTCGGGGCGGCCCTCGTCCTCACACTCAGCGGCTGCGCTGGGGCCGGTGCGCCGACGTCGACCGTCGACGCCGAGGCTGCTGCCAGCGGCGACTGGGTGGTCTCGCGCGACCTCGAGCCCGGGATGGGTTCGAGTGAGGCCGACGGGGTCTTCCCCCGCGAGGTGACCCACTTCGGGGGTGTCACCCAGATCCCCGCGCAGCCCACACGGATCGCCGTCGTCTCGACCGGTCAACTGGACGCCCTCCTGGCGCTCGGAACCGTGCCGGTCGCGGCGACGCGCGCCGAGAACAGCGGCCTCGTCCCGCAGTACTTGCAGGATGCCTTCCCCGAAGAGGCCGCGCCGCTCGCCGCGATGGCCGACATCGGCAAGCGGACGGAGCCCGACCTCGAGGCCATCGCCCAGGCCGACCCCGACCTGATCCTCATCAACTCAACTCGCGGCACGGAGCTGTACGACGCGCTCTCCGCGATCGCCCCCACTGTCCTCACCAAAGGCAACGGCGTGAACTGGAAGAGCGACTTCCTGCTCATCGCCGACGCCCTCGGTCAAGAGGGAGAGGCGCGCGGCATCCTGGATTCACTGCAGACAGACAGTGCGGCGTTCGCCGAGACGCACGCGGCGGGGGAGCCGACGGTCTCGTTCCTGCAGTCCACCGGGGACCGCACGCGCATCATGGGGGTGCCCTCGTTCGCCGGGGGAATCGCCGAAGACCTCGGGCTCGGACGACCCGCCTCGCAGCAGTTCGATGACACGTCGCAGGACATCAGCGCCGAGCAGATCGACCTGGCCGACGCCGACCATGTGTTCTACGCGGGCATCGGTCAGGGGACCGCGTTCATCGAAGACGCGCCGCTGTGGAAGACGCTCGGCGCCGTCGCCGACGGCCGTGCCGTCGCGGTCGACTACGACCCGTGGTTCACCAACGCCGGGCCCGTCGCGGCACGCCTCGTTCAGGATGAGATCGTGCGCGCGGTGGACGGCAA
>NZ_JARHXC010000327.1:0-1264 GCF_029222405.1 Microbacterium sp. Kw_RZR3
TGCTCCCGGTTCGGCCGCTCTGTGCGGCAATCGGGCAGTTCTTTCCGGAGCGCGGCACGCGCCAGCGAGCGAAACTCCTGAGATTCAGTCCCCCTCCGCGCCCGAACCCGCGACCGCGGGGGCACGGCGTCCGCTCTGTCAGGAGTTTCGCCCGCCCCCGCCGTCCGAACCGCCCCTCGACATCGGCCGGGCCGGCCCGCCACGTCCGTGGGACGCCCAGCGCCCACCCACCCGCCGCCACCCACCCCGCGCCGCGTAGCCTGGAGAGGTGACCCTCTCCTTCGACGTCGACGCCGTGCGCGCCGACTTCCCGATCCTCGAGAGCGAGGTCGACGGACATCCGCTCGTCTACCTCGACTCCGGCGCGACGAGCCAGAAACCGCGCGCGGTGCTCGACGCCGAGCGCGACTTCCTCGAGCGCGCCAACTCCGCCGTGCACCGCGGGGCGCACACGCTCGCCGCCGAGGCGACCGAGCTGTTCGAAGACGCCCGCTCGACGGTTGCCGAGTTCGTGGGCGCCGAGCCCGAGCAGCTCGTCTGGACGAGCGGCGCCACCGCCGGCCTCAACCTCGTCGCCGGGTCCCTCGGCTACGCGGGGCGTCTGCGCGAGGGCGACGAGATCGTCGTCACTGAGGCCGAGCATCACGCGAACCTCATCCCCTGGCAGGAGCTCGCCGCGCGCACGGGAGCGCGCCTGCGGCACATCCCCGTCCTCGACGACGGCACGCTCGACATGCGCGCCGCGGCCGACCTCATCGGCGAGCGCACCAAAGTCGTCGCGTTCCCGCACGTCTCGAACGTGCTCGGCATCGTGAACCCGGTCGCGAAGCTCGTCACCCTCGCCCGCGGCGTCGGTGCGCTGACGGTGCTCGACGCGTGCCAGTCGGCGCCGCACCTCGCGCTCGACCTCCCGGCATCCGGGGTCGACCTCGCCGTGTTCTCGGGGCACAAGATCCACGGTCCCTATGGCATCGGCGCCCTGTGGGGCCGCGACGAGGTGCTCGAGTCGCTGCCCCCGTTCACCACGGGTGGCTCGATGATCACGACCGTCACGCTCGACCGCGCCGAGTACCTCCCGCCGCCGCAGCGCTTCGAGGCCGGCACGCAGCCGGTGTCCCAGGCCGTGGGCCTGGCCGCCGCGATCCGCTGGCTCGGCGAGCACGACCTCGACGCCGCGCGCGCACACGAGGCCGCGCTCGAGAAGCGTATGCGCGAAGGGCTGCGCTCGATCCCCGGCATCCGTCTGCTCGGAGACACGGATGCC
>NZ_JARHXC010000328.1:0-38915 GCF_029222405.1 Microbacterium sp. Kw_RZR3
TGCTTCGCGCGATCCTCGGCCTCGAGCGGTTGAGCGAGGGATCCATCGAGGCGCTCGGCGAACCGGTGCGCCGCGCCGGAAACCGCCGCATCGGCTACATCCCGCAGCAGCGACCCCTGCCGCGCGAGACGCCTCTGCGCGGGCGCGACATCGTGGGTCTCGGGGTCGACGGCCATCGCTTCGGCCTGCCGCTCTCGCGCAAGAAGGACCGCGCGCGCATCGACGAACTCCTCGACGCCGTGGGAGCCACCGCCTTCGGCGACCGCCCCGTCGGTCTGCTGTCGGGCGGCGAGCAGCAGCGACTCCGCGTGGGCCAGGCGCTCGCCGATGATCCCGCTCTCCTGCTCTGCGACGAGCCGCTCACCAGCCTCGACCTCGCGAACCAACAGGCCGTCGTCCGCCTCATCGACCGGCACCGCCGCGAGCGCGATGCCGCCGTGCTGCTGGTCACCCACGACATCAACCCTGTGCTCTCGCGCGTCGATCGCATCCTCTACATCGCGAACGGCCGCTTCACCCTCGGCACCCCCGACGAGGTGCTCACCACCGAGACCCTGTCGGCCCTCTACGGTGCCCCCGTCTTCGTGGTGCGCGCCGGCGGGCAGCTCATCGTCGTCGGAGCTCCGGATGCCGATGAGGCCCACCACCATCACCACGACGAGGACGACGCATGAACTGGTCGGACGTCGGCAACGCCCTCTTCGGCGGGGTAAGCCAGTACGGCGAGATCCTCGAGCTGGTGCAGAACTCCGTCTACGCGGGGGCCGTCCTCGGCCTCGTCGGCGGACTCATCGGGGTCTTCGTCATGCAGCGCGACATGGCCTTCGCCGTCCACGGCATCAGCGAGCTCTCGTTCGCGGGGGCGGCCGTCGCTCTGCTGATCGGCGTCGATGTGGTCTCCGGCTCGATCGTCGGCTCTCTGATCGCCGCGGCGCTGATCGGCGTGCTGGGTGCCCGTGCGCGCGACCGGAACTCGATCATCGGCGTGCTCATGCCGTTCGGCCTGGGTGTCGGCATCCTGTGCCTGTCGCTCTACAACGGACGCAGCGCCACGCGGTTCAGCCTGCTGACCGGGCAGATCGTCTCCGTCCAGAGCGGACAGCTCGGGTGGCTCGTGGCGATCGGGGCGATCGTGCTGGTCGCGCTGCTGCTGGTCTGGCGTCCGTTGCGCTTCGATTCCCTCGACCCGCAGTCCGCTGCCGCCCGCGGGGTGAACACCACCGCAGTGTCGTTGGTGTTCATGCTGCTGCTCGGGCTCATCGTCGCCGTCGCCGTGCACATCATCGGCGCCCTGCTCGTGATGGCGTTGCTCGTCACCCCGGCCGCTGCCGCGATGCGCGTGTCGTCCGGCCCCCTCTCGGTGCCGCTGCTGGCAGCGCTGTTCGGCTTCGTGTCCGCGGTGGGCGGCGTCCTCCTCGCGGTGGCGGGAACCCTGCCGGTGAGCCCCTACATCACGACCATCTCGTTCGCGATCTACCTCGTGTGCCGGGTCATCGGCGCGCGCCGCGATCGCACCACCAGGGCCGTGTAGGCGCCCAGCCGATTCACCGACGACCTGGCTAAACTCGGGGCCATGGTCCAGCGCAACACGTGGCAGCGAGAGCGGGTGCGCGAAGCCCTCGCCGGTGCGGGAGGCTTCGTCAGCGCCCAGACGCTGCACGCGACGCTGCGCGACGAGAACACCGGCATCGGCCTGGCCACCGTGTACCGGGCGCTCGCCGGACTCGCGGCCCAGGGCGACGCCGACTCGCTGCAGAGCCCCGAGGGCGAGAACCTCTTCCGCGCGTGCGAGACCCGCGGACACCACCACCACCTGATCTGCCGCTCGTGCGGCGTCGCGGTCGAGATCGAGGCCGACGCCGTCGAGGAGTGGGCCCAGCGCACCGCCGCGCAGCACGGCTTCACCGAGGCCGAGCACGTGGTCGACATCTTCGGCATCTGCGCCGACTGCGCGCAGGCGCGCGCCCGCGAGCGTGGCGACGACTAGTCGCACCGCGACGCCGTCGCCGCAGCGCACCGGCGCCTCCCGCACCCTCGTCGCCCTCGGCCTGGGTGTCGTGGTCATCGCGGCGCTGTTCCTCATCGACGCGTTCGCACCGACTTTCTTCGCGCAGCCGCTGCCCACGCGCGCGCAGGACGGGCTGACCCTCGCCCTCAGCGTGCTGATCGAGTCGCTGCCCTTCGTCGTGCTCGGCGTGGTGCTGTCGATCATCGTGCAGGTGTGGGTACCGCCGGGGACGATCGAGAGATGGATGCCGCGCGCGCCGTGGGCGCGCCGAGCGGTGCTGTCGCTGCTGGGCATGTTCATCCCCGTCTGTGAGTGCGGCAACGTGCCCTTCGCGCGGGGGCTGCTCATGCGCGGCTTCGGCGTTTCCGACACCCTGACGTTCCTCGTCGCCGCTCCGATCGTGAACCCGATCGTGATCATCAGCACGCACGCGGCGTTCGGCTTCAGCGACGGCATCCTCGTCGCGCGCCTGATCGGCGGGTTCCTCGTCGCGAACCTGATCGGCTGGCTGTACAGCCGGCATCCCGATCCCGACAAGCTGCTCACCGAGCGCTTCCTCGAAACGTGCGAGATCGTCGTGCAGGAGCGCGGCGACCGCGGGAGGCGCACGCTCGCGCAGTTCGTCGTCGAGCTGCGGTCGGTGATGCCGGCCCTCATCATCGGCTCGTTGCTGGCGGGCGCGGTCCAGGTGCTCGTCCCCCGGAGCGCTCTGCTGGCGATCGGTTCCGACCCGGCCCTGTCGATCGCCGCGATGATGGCGCTGGCGATCGTCGTGTCGTTGTGCTCGAACGTCGACGCGTTCTTCGCGCTGTCATTCGCCTCGACGTTCACACCGGGCTCGATCGTGGCCTTCCTCGTCGTGGGGCCGATCATCGACCTCAAGATGATGGCGCTGCTGCGCACCACCTTCTCGACGCGCGTCCTGGTGGGGATGACGGTGGTCGTCGTGCTCTTCGCGTTCTCGCTCGGAACGGTGGTGAATCTCCTTGTCTAAGACCGGTGCCCTCGCGACACGCTGGCTGGGAGTGGGTCTCACGGCCTGCCTGTCGATCACGACGATCACGCTGTGGCTCACGGGGCGGATGTCGCTCTACATCAACCCCGACTCCGCCTGGTTCGCCGTCGGGATGTCGGTCGTCGCGCTGATCGGCGCGATCGCGTCGTTCGCCCTCCCGCTCGGGGCCGAGGCCGATCACGGGCACGACCACGAGCACGGTCACGCTCCCGCGGCCGCCTCGGCGCGCCGCGAAGCCTTCGCCCACGCCGACCACGAGCACTCCGACCCGGCCGACGCCCACGACCACGCCGCGCACGAGCACCTCGCGGCCCGTCCACGCCTGACGCCGGCGGGAATCGCCGCGTTCACCGGGGGCGTGCTGGCCTCGACCGCCGTCGTCGCCGTGCTGCTCACGCCCGCGGCCTCGCTCTCGACCGAGCTCGCGGTCTCGCGAGACGTGGGGGCGGCGCCCCTGTTCGCCGGTTCCGACGTGATCACCCTGGCCGCGTCCGGCGACACCTCGAAGTTCGGCGTCGGCGACTGGTCGGCGGTCTTCGCCCACGCGACGAATCCCGAGACCTTCGACGGCAAACCCGTCACCCTGACCGGCTTCATCACCCCCGGCGGTGACGGGGCGAGCTTCGACCTCACGCGACTCGTCATCACGCACTGCGTCATCGACGCCCAGACCGCGCGTCTGCCGATCGCGGCGACCGGGGACGCCCCGGCGAGCGGGCAGTGGGTGACGGTGACCGGGACGGTGCGTTCGAGCGGTGACGGCAAGCTCGAGGTGCACGCCGACCAGGTGGCCGCGATCGACGAGCCGGCGGACCCCTATGAGTACTGACACCCGGCGCCGGGGCGGCGCGGACTCTCGTCGCGCGCGGGCGCGCCGACGCCAGGGTCGCGGTTACCTCGCCGCGTTCGGCGTGGTGCTGCTGACCCTCGTGCTCGTGGGCGGGGTGGGCGGCGTCGTCGCCGTCGCGCAGGGACCCCGCGTCACGGACGTGCAGGTCGATCCGGCCGCCGGCATCGCGGCATCCGGATCCCGCGTCATCCTCACCACGACCCAGTCGCTCGAGAAAGTGGATCCCTCGCAGGTCGAGGTGGAGCCGGCGACGCCGTTTACCGTCGACACCTCGGGGCGCAGCGTCGGCATCCGCTTCACGCTGCCGCTGCGCGACGACTCCGACTACCGCGTCACCGTGAACGACGTGAAGGGTCTCGGCGCGGGGCCGGGAGCGACCCTCACCGAGACGTTCCGAACGCCGGCCCTGCAGGCCTACCTGATGCAGCGCGGGACGCCCGAGGGCGACACGATCTTCCGCACCGACCTCGAGGGCAAGACCGGGCTTCCGGTGTTCACCGATCCGCACATCGAGGACTTCCGGACGACGGCGAACCACCTCGTCATCTCCACACGCGACAACGACACCGCTCGCGTGATCGTGACCGATCTCGACGGGAAGAACCCGCGCGACGTGACCCTGCCCGGCCCCGGCTTCGTCTCGAACCTGCAGTCGGCGGATCGCGGAGAGCGCTTCGGGTTCACCTTCTCGGATGCCACTCTCGGCGCCGCGGGCGGACGCGAGAGTCGGCTCTTCACGGCCTCGGCCGCGACCGAGGACGCCCCGGTCGAGGTCGGTCTCAACGGGGGTGACGTGCGCATCGCCGACTGGCGTTTCGTGCCCGACACCGACAGCATGCTCGTGCTGACGTTCGACTCGCGGCTCCTCCTGACCGACGCGGTGGGCGGGAACGCTGCGCCGCTGGGCAGCGCGGTGGCCATCGACGGCATCGCGCGCGGGTCGTCGGTGGCGATCGTCGAACGCCTCGAAGGAGTGCGCGAGATCAACCTCACGGACGGCTCGGAGGAAGCCCTCGTCGACCCGGTCGACCCTCCGGGCAGAACGGGCCGCGCGACGCCCGTCCCCGGTCTCGACGCGGGAACCGTGCGGTCGTTCGCGGACATCGGGTCGGACGGCGCCTACCGCTCGACCATCGTCGGGCACGTCAGCAGCGACGGGACGGTGCGCCAGCTCCTCGACGTGCCGGGAACCGACACGGTCCTGCAGACGTGCGTCTCGCCGAGCGGGCGGTACGCCGCGGTCCTGGTCGCCCCCGGCGCCGTGAACAACCCCTTCGACCGCTACCAGCTGCCCCTCCCCGGAAAGCTGCAGACGCACCTCGTCGAGATCGACACCGGTCAGCAGCTCGTCGCCCTCCAGGGCTTCGACATCTCGTGGTGCCAGGTCCCGCCCGGATGACGCGGTTCGCGACGCGCGACGAGCTCGCGGGGCTCCCGGTCGAGGTCGCTCCGCTGCTCCTCGGTGCGGTGCTCGAGACCGAGGTCGAGGGCGAGCGGGTCGCCGTCCGCCTCACCGAGGTCGAGGCGTATCACGGACTCGGCACGGGGGAGCGGCCCGATCCGGGTTCGCACGCGCGGATGGGGCCGACCGCCCGTAACGCCACGATGTGGGGCGAGCCCGGTCATCTGTACGTCTACCTGAGCCACGGCATCCATTCCTGCGTCAACGTCGTCTGCGGACCCGAGGGCGTCGCCGGTGGTGTGCTGCTGCGCGGCGGCGAGGTCGTCGAGGGGGCTCCGGTCGCCGAGAGGCGTCGTGTCGAGCGCCGGGGCGTCGTGCGCGCCGCGCGCGACCTCGCCCGGGGTCCCGGCCGTCTGGGCGATGCGGTGGGCCTGCGGCATCCGCAGCATGACGGGATCGATGCGGTGACCGGTGAGATCCGCGCCGGTGCTCGCGCGCGGCTGCGGTGGCCGGATGAACCGGTCGATGCGATCGCGACCGGCCCCCGCGTCGGGGTGGCGGGTGTCGCCGGCACCGCCGCGTTCCCGTGGCGCTTCTGGATCGAGGGGGATGCCACGGTGTCGACGTTCCGCTGGGGCCGCGGTGCCGCGGAGGCGGCGGGGGAGTGACGGTCCCGGTCCCTTCGACGGGCTCAGGGACCTCCACGGCGCAGGGACCCGCGGTCGGCGCGGGTGCACCGGCGGCGGCGGGGAGTGAGGGTCCCGGTCCCTTTGACGGGCTCAGGGACCTCCACGGCGCAGGGACCCGCGGTCGGCGCGGGTGCACCGGAGGTGGCTGAGCCTGTCGAAGTCACCGGGAGTCGAAGTGACCCTTCGACCAGCTCAGGGCCTCTCAGCGCTGAAAGGCTGCGTCCGTCAAGGCGACACGCCGTTCGTGCTAGACTGACCCCTTGTCTGCGCGCACTCCAGCACGCAGTTCGCACCCCTCCTCCTGATCCCGGCTCTCCGTCGTGCTCAGACGGGGTGCAGACAAGGGATCTTGGGTGGCACCGTCCGGTGTCACGGTACAGAAGGAGACATCACCATGGCAGCAGTGTGCCAGGTGACTGGAGCGGTTCCCGGCTTCGGTCACAACATCTCGCACTCGCACCGCCGGACGAAGCGCCGCTTCGACCCGAACGTGCAGAAGAAGACCTACTTCGTTCCGTCGCTGGGTCGCAACATCAAGCTCAACGTTTCGGCGAAGGGCATCAAGGTCATCGACGCGCGCGGTATCGAAGCCGTCGTCCGTGACCTGCAGGCGAAGGGCGTGAAGCTGTAATGGCGAAGAAGGCTCAGGACGTCCGTCCGATCATCAAGCTGCGTTCGACCGCGGGCACGGGGTACACCTACGTGACGCGCAAGAACCGCCGCAACAACCCCGACCGCATCGTGCTCAAGAAGTACGACCCCGTGGTCCGCAAGCACGTCGACTTCCGAGAGGAGCGCTAAGCACATGGCTAAGAAGAGCAAGATCGCGCGCAACGAGCAGCGCAAGGTCGTCGTCGAGCGCTACGCCGCGAAGCGCGCCGAGCTGAAGAAGACCCTGGTCGACCCCAACGCGACCGACGAGGCCCGCGAGGCCGCCCGCGTGGGCCTGCAGAAGCTGCCCCGCAACGCCTCGCCCGCGCGTGTGCGCAGCCGCGACGTCATCGACGGCCGCCCCCGTGGTGTCCTCACGAAGTTCGGCGTCTCGCGCGTCCGCTTCCGTGACATGGCCCACCGTGGCGAGCTGCCCGGTGTGACCAAGTCGTCCTGGTAAGCACCAGTACCACCGCGAAGGGCGGGGGTCCCGAAAGGGGCTCCCGCCCTTCGTCGTTCAGAACGTCCGTCGCAGGAG
Source organism: Microbacterium sp. Kw_RZR3 (assembly GCF_029222405.1). Lineage (NCBI taxonomy): Bacteria > Bacillati > Actinomycetota > Actinomycetes > Micrococcales > Microbacteriaceae > Microbacterium > Microbacterium sp. Kw_RZR3. The sequence continues at coordinate 7,154 of NZ_JARHXC010000328.1, forward strand.
TTCTCCCACCGCCTCCGCGCGCCCGCTGACGCCGAGCTTGGCGTAGATGGAGCGCACCTGGCTCTTCACGGTGTTGAGAGACACGCCCCGCTCGCGGGCGATGTCCGCCAGGTTCCGGTCCGACGAGAGCAGCACCGCCAGCTCCCGCTCGGTCGGGGTGAAGCCGGTGACCTCCGCGGGGTTCAGCGAGGGTGCGGCGACCGAGGGCAGGAAGTCCCGGATGCCGGTGACGACCGGTCCGAGCTCGGGTCGAGCGCTCACCACCTCGTCGAACAGGGCCAGCGTCTCGCCCAGGGGCAGCATGATGAACGGCGTGATCGAGCCCCCGGTCCGGGAGATCAGCAGCAGAGCCGCTTCCATGCTCTGCGCGGCGCGTCGCGCGGACCCGATACGCGCGAAAGCGATCGCGCGACGCAGCAGGGTGGGAGTCAGGGTGCGCAAGCAGTGGTCTGTCTCGTCGGCCACGCACGCCTCGGTCTCGGCGAGCAGTTCGCGGTCGCGCCCGAGGAGGAGGAGCGCCACCGAGCGCTGCATCGGGAAGCAGATCCCGTGTCCGGGCGGAGTCCGTCCGGTGGAGAGAGTCGCCAGAGCCTCGGCGTACTCGCCTCGCGCGACGAGGATGTCGGACCCGATGCACGTCAGGAGGTCGCGGATCATGCGGTGGCTGCGGTGCCGCCGCGAACCGTACGACAGCTGCCAGTTCGCAGCGAGAGCCCCCGAGTAATCGCGCTCGAAGAGACCCCGCACGACGTCGATGGCACGGGCGGAGTAGTCCCAGTACGGGTCGTCCGGCCGGACCTCGCGCAGGATCGTGGAGACCGCCGCGAGACGATCCGACTGCATCCACGCCGCCGCCACGAGGGACTCCGCGAGCAGGACGAGGTAGTCGATCTCGTCGTCTGGCCAGGCGTTGTCGGCGAAGAGCGCTTGAGCGGCGGCCCTGTCGTTCTCGCTGCTCTCGTACTCGCCGTTGAGGGCATGGCCCAGGGCGAGAACGGCGTGGGCGCGGTATCGGACCGGGGCGGTGTCGGCGAAGAGCAGAGCCTCGGCGCCGTACTGTGCGCCGATCTGCGGCCAGCCGATGGCGCAGCAGTACTCGCCGGCGGCGGCGAGCAGATGCGCGCGCGCGTCGTCGGACAGGGTGGCTTCGCGGGTGAGACGGGTGTCGACGAAGTACCGATCGATGAGCGCGAGCCCCTCGGAGAGGGCGTCTCGCCGCGCCCGCGACACCAGGACGGCGGCGAGGGTCAGGGCCGCCGTGTCGGTCCAGACGCGAGGAAGCGGGGGCGGCGGTGCTTCGGCCAAGAGGGCGAGGTGGCGCTGTTCCGGAATCCCGTGCCCGGGGGCCAACCGGGCCGCGGTCGTGACGACCGCCGCGTGGAAGGCGGCCCGGGCGTCGATGGATCTCTGCGTGTTCGGCATCGCGCCCCTCTCCCGACGGGAGTCGGAGAGGGCGCCCGGACCCTCCGATGGTGCGAGGCACATGACCCGTCGAGCCCCCAACATACGAAAGGCGCTCACCCAGATCTCACTCGTAGCCGGGGATATACCGCTCTCATTCACGTCCGGGGTCACCCGTATCGTCGAGCCGCTTCGCCCGCCTCGTTCGCCCGGGGCGGTGTGGGGACGTGCGTGCTCTCTCACCGGGGCCGGGTCGGGCCCGTTTCGGGCGACACGCCGGTGCATTCGAGGGGGAAATCCCTCAAAATCCCCGTAATTCCGCGGTTCGGTTGATACTGTCGAGGCGGTCTCCCGACCACCGAGGAGAATTCCTCCTCGTCCGATGTAACGAGAGGCGACGACAACGTCGCCTGGAGGACAACCACATGGCTGACAAGTCCATCACCAAGACCGAGCTCGTCGCGAGCATCGCCAGCGCGACCGGGCAGAGCCAGTCCGCCGTGTCGGGCGTGCTCGACTCCCTCTTCTCCACCGTCTCCGAGGCGGTCGCCAAGGGCAGCAAGGTTTCGATCCCCGGCTGGATCGCCTTCGAGCAGGTCGCCACGTCCGCTCGCACGGGCCGCAACCCGCAGACCGGTGAGGAGATCTCGATCCCCGCCGGCAAGCGCGTCAAGGTCACCGCGGGCTCGAAGCTCAAGGCTGCCGTCAAGTAAGACGTCGCCGCACCGCACAGAGGGGGATGCCGAGAGGCATCCCCCTCTGTCTTCGTCCGACGCGGGTCCCGCCGGCGCAAGAGCGCCCGGCGCGAGACCGTTCGACCCGGAATCGTTCGACATCGTCCTTCGTCGACGACGGGGACGGCCGCTCCGCGTCTCCCCGTGCGCGCGCCGACGTAGTCTGGGTGGGTGAACGCCCGTGCCCTCCGTGTGGCGGGACCCGTCATCCTCGTCGCGGTCTCGCTGATCGCCGTCGTCGCGGGCCTCGCCTACGGCGGAGGCGCCGCCGCGCCCCTGTTGGCAGACCCCGGCCCGGTGGTGCGATGGGGGCTGCCGCTCGCCACGCTCGTGGTCAACCTGTCGGCGGCGACGATGGTCGGCTCCCTGGTGCTCGCGCTGTTCGCCCTGAAGGCGGGGGAGCGCCCCTTCGAGCTCGCCTTGGACACCGCCTCGATCGGCGCGGCGATCTTCACGGTCGCCTCGGCCGCGACCGGCTACCTGACCTTCCTCAACATCATCAACGCGAAGCCGACGCTCGACCCGCTCTTCGGGCAGCAGCTCGGCCGCTTCCTCGTCGAGAGCGAGATCGGCCCCGCGTGGCTCATCACCACGATCGCCGGTGCGGTGCTGACCGTGCTGACCTTCGCCGTGCGGTCCTGGGTTCCGACGATGATCGTCGCGATCCTCGCGCTGGCGTCGCTCGTCCCGATGGGCACGCAGGGCCACGCCGGCACCGAGGCCAGCCACACGGCGGCCGTGACCTCGCTCGTGCTGCACATCATCGCCGCCGCCGTCTGGCTGGGCGGGCTGGTGCTGCTCGTCGTCGTGCGACCCGCCATGTCGCGGACGCAGCTGCAGACCACGCTGCTGCGGTACTCGTCGATCGCCCTCGCGGCTTTCGTGGTCGTGGCCGTCTCGGGCACGGTGCGCGCCTCGATCGGCTTGCTGGGCTGGGAGAACCTGTTCTCGCCTTACGGCATCCTGGTCCTCGTCAAGGTCGCGGCGCTGCTTGCGATGGGCCTACTGGGGGCGTGGTACCGCCGCCGCCTGATCGCGCGCATGGCCGACGAGCAGGGCTCCCGGCGCTTCTGGGCGATCATCGTCGTCGAGCTCGTCTTCATGGGGATCGCGAGCGGGGCTGCCGCCGCGCTCGCCCGCACCCCTCCTCCGATCGCTCCACCGCTGGTGGGCCAGACTCCCGCCGAGATCCTCACGGGCTCGCCGTTGCCGCCCGAGCTGACGATCGAACGCTGGTTCACCAGCTGGGACATCGACCTGCTCTGGGCGTTCGTCGTCGCTTTCGGACTGTTCTTCTACCTCGCCGGCGTGTGGCGTCTGCGCCGCCGCGGCGACAGCTGGCCGATCTACCGGACGGTGCTGTGGTGCCTCGGCATGCTCGCGGTGTTCTGGATCACCTCGGGGCCGGTGAACGTCTACCAGGACTACCTGTTCAGCATGCACATGATCGGGCACATGCTGCTGTCGATGGCGATCCCGCTCATGCTGGTGTCGGGGGCACCGGTGACCCTCGCGGCGCGCGCGATCCGAAAGCGCGACGACGGCACTCGCGGTGGCCGCGAGTGGATCCTCTGGGCCGTGCACAATCCGGTCGCCAAGGTGCTCACGAACCCCTACGTCGCCGCCGGACTGTTCATCGGTTCGCTCTGGGCCTTCTACTACACCGATCTGTTCCGCTGGTCCCTCTACGATCACCTCGGGCACATCTGGATGGTCGCCCACTTCCTCATCACGGGCTACCTGTTCGTGCTGAGCCTCATCGGGATTGACCCGGTCCCGTATCGTCTGCCCTACCCGATGCGGCTCCTCGTGCTCATCGCGATCATGGCCATGCACGCGTTCTTCGGCATCGCGATCATGATGAACTCCGGCTTGATGGTCGCCGAGTGGTTCGGGGCCATGGGGCGCACGTGGGGGCCGACACCCCTCGAGGACCAGTACGCCGGCGGTGGCGTGGCGTGGTCGGTCGGCGAGATCCCGACCCTGATCCTCGCGATCACCGTCGCGATCCAGTGGAGTCGCAGCGACGAGCGCCAGCAACGTCGACGCGACCGCCACGTCGACCGCGTCGGCGACCTCGAGCTCGACGCCTACAACGAAGAACTCGCGCGGCTCGCGGCGCGCGACGCCCGGGCGGCCGAGCGTGACGCCGCCCGTCGCAGCTGACGGACGCCCCCCTCACTCGCGGGCGGCGCCGTTCAGTCGGAGCTGCCGCTGACGAGGATGGATGCCGTGCCGTCGGGAAGCACCGTGATCTTGCCGTCGACGCTGAAGGGGACGTCCTCGTCGACGTTGCGGATCGAGCCGTCGAAGATCGAGCGGATGTCGACGTCGATGTGCGCGACGGCCCCGGTGGACGGGATGCGCCAGCCCGCGCCGTCGGGGACGATCGTCACCTTCGGCTGCTGGGCGATCGACCACGAGGGCGCCCCCTCGATGCGATTGCGCACCGTGTAGCCGAAGGGACACCCGGTCGGCTGCAGCACCTTCTGCTCGGCGCAGGTCGTGAGGAAGTTCTCGACGCGCTGCTGCACGACCGAGATGAACTCTTCGGTGGGTTCGGCCTGCACATCGACGGGAACACCCGTCAGGGGCGCGTCCGCCAGCACCGCGACACCCGGGGTCGCCGAGATCGCGGTATCGACCGCCACCGAGTACAGACCGGGCGAGAACACCAGGAGGGGGACGGCGGCCGAGGGATCGGCATCCGCTCCGTCGACCGAGACCTGCCGCTTGTCGACCTCGAAACCATTGACCTCGAATCGCATCGAGCCGCGGACCGAGAGATCGACGACGGCGAGGGGACTCGTCGCGAAGCGCCAGCGTGGCAGGAACCCGGTCTCGCCGTCGCTCTTCACCGCGAAGGTCGTGCGGCCCTCGTGGGTCCCCGCGCGATAGGTGACGCTCACCCGCGTGATGTCGCCGTCGACCGTCTCGTCGATGATCTCGGCGTCGGAGAGGGTGCCCAGGGCGTCGGGTCGCAGGAGCGCCTCGGAGGCCGTCGACGGCAGCCCCGCCGCCTCGAGTTGTGCGGCGTCGATCGCGACCCCTGGGACGGCGAGGGCTTCGGCAGCGCGGTGATCCTCGAGCAGCTCGAGGTAGTGCTTGACGAAGGCCCGCGGGCTGTACACCTCGCGGTACAGGGCACCCGCGCCGGCGGCCAGCGCGAGGACCAGCAGCACGCCGACGACCCCGAGAGCGGTCAGCTCGAGGGCGAGACGCGGGCGCGCAAAGCGGACACCCTCGGGCGTCGCGGGGCCCCCGCCTGCGTTGTCCACATACCCAGTCTAAGAATGGGACGCCACCCGCACCTGTGCGTCCGCCTGCACGACCGCGACGGCGGCCAGCTGGCCGGCGGCGATCGCGTTCGCGAGCGACGCCATCGGCCCCGCGAAATGATCGGGCTGCGCCATGTCGCCCACCGCGTAGACGCCGTCGACGCTCGTGCGTCCGAAGGGGTCGACGCGGACGGCTCCCGACTCCTGCCGTTCCAGCCCGAGCTGGTCTGCGAACGGTGCGCGCTGGCGAGAGACGGGCGTCACGAAGGCTCCGGCGACATCCTCGGTCGTGCCGTCGTCGAGGTGCAGTCGCAGCCCCGCCGGGAAATCGCCCACCTCCCGCACCCGAACCGGGTCGAGAACGACGATCTCGGATGCCACGGGCTCGAGCATCGCGGCGAGCATCCCCGCGTGCCCGGTGCCGTTGAGCACCGCGACGCGCTGGCCGGCGAACTCGTGGCCGTGGCAGAACGGGCAGTTCGCGACGCGGTCGCCCCAGCGCTCGGCGAGCCCGGGGATCGGCGGCAGATCGTCGGCGAGTCCGGTCGCGAGGATCACGGCTCGGGTCCGCACCGGCGCGCCGGCGACCGTGACCACCAGGTTCGCGTCGACCCGAGTGATCTCGGTGGCCGCGGCATCCTGGATCCGGACCGTCTCGTACGCGGCGATCTCCGCGCGTCCGAGTCGGCGGAGCTCGGCCGGGTCGCGCCCGTCGTTGGTGAGCAGGTTGTGGGCGTGCGGCACCGTCCCGTTGCGGTACTCGCCGGAGTCGAGCAGCAGGGTCCGCCGGTGCATGCGCCCGAGGGTGAGTACCGCCTGCAGCCCGGCGGGGCCGCCTCCGATGATGATCGCGTCGTACACGATGAACTCCTTCGCTTGCGTTCGAGACCATCGTGTGACTTCATGTCGACATGAAGTCAAGGCCACTCTTTTCGCATAAATATACGAATGTCGAGCAAGCGTTCGCGGAGCCCTCGGCGGGGCGCGCCCCGGACATATGATCGAAGCTCGCCGCCCGAGGGGAGGTGGGACGTGCTATCGTCAAAGCATCACGATCAGCCCGCTCGCCTCACGGCTCGGGCTGATTTTCTTTTGCGGGGATTGATGCGGTACGGCAAACCCTGGCTGCCGCTGAGCGACCAGATCGACAAGCTGGAGCGTCGCGGCGTCGGCATCGACGATCGAGCACGCGCAGAACGCCTGCTGTGCGAGGTGGGCTACTACCGGCTGACGGGATACCTGCATCCGTTCCGGGCGGTCGATCCCGCGATCGGATACCTTCCCGGAACCCACATTTCCCACGCGGCGGCCCTCATCGACTTCGACCGACGACTGCGCCTGCTCGTCCTCGATGCCCTCGAACGCATCGAGGTGTCTCTACGAATGCGAGTCGGGTACGTCTTGGGTGAGGTTTCCGCCTTCGCCCATCGAGACGCATCGACGTTCATGCCCGACTTCACCCGTCGGCCCGAGCATGTGGCTGACAGGACCATCACGACGTTGCTCCCGCCGGAGATCTCGATGAGCAAGCACGACCTGTGGCTGCTGAAAGTAGCCGAACGGCAGAGTCGCTCGAGCGAGAACTTCGTGCAGCACTTCCGAGAGAAGTACGCGAACCAGATGCCGATCTGGGCGCTGACCGAAATTCTCGAGCTCGGTCAGCTCGTCACGCTCTATCGGGGTCTGAACACGCGGCTATCGCAGGCCATCGCCGACGCGTACGAGGTTCCGACGAAAAAGCTCTTCCTCAGCTGGTTGGCCACACTCAACTACGTCCGGAATGTCGCGGCGCACCACGCACGTCTGTACAACCGCAAACTCGTGACAGCGCCCAAGCGTCCCACGCCATCGCGCGTACCTCTTCTCGCTCATCTGAGTGAGAGCGCCCTACCGAAGGAGTTCGGGCTCTACAGTGCGTTGGCTGTGGTGCAGTACCTTCTGCTCGTTGTAGATCCGCTGTCGTCATGGGGCGCCGATCTCGGGGGCCTTCTGCGCGAGTTCCCCTCCGCCGGACCCGTCTCTGTCCGCTCCCTCGGCGTCCCCGATGGATGGGAGAGACTGCCCCTCTGGACAGCTACGAGGGAGGTGGCAGCGCAATGACCTCCGCGGGGGAGTCAATCGGGGAGGCCGCGGCGCGATTCGGGCTCGACACGCACGTGCTGCGCTACTGGGAGGACGAGGGGCTGTTGCATCCGGATCGGGATGCCGGCGGCCGGCGACGCTACTCGGACGACGACAGCGTCCGGATCGCGATCATCCTGCGCAACAAGGCCGCGGGAATGTCGCTCGAGCAGATCCGCGTACTGCTCGAGCGGGACGCGCCGGATCGGCACCGCGTGCTCGAGGAGCACATCGCCGAGCTCGATCGTCGTGCCGCCGACATCGCGGAGGCCAGGGCGATGACCGAGCATGCGCTGCGATGTCGGTCGCACGACATCACGCAGTGCCCGCGCTTCCGCAGCCATGTCGCCGACGTCCTGTCAGGAGAGGCGCAGTGGCTGCTTGTCCACACCGAGCCGCCCCGCGAACGTCCCGCGAACTAGCATGAATCGGTGACCACCCCGCCTCTTTCCGCCGAGCAGCAGGCGCTGTTCCGGCTGATCGAAGACACGCGGGAGCACGTCTTCGTGACCGGGCGCGCGGGGACGGGCAAGTCGACTCTGCTGCAGCACCTCGCGTGGAACACGCAGAAGCAGATCGCCGTGTGCGCGCCGACGGGCGTGGCGGCGCTCAACGTCGAGGGGCAGACGATCCACTCGCTGTTCCGTCTGCCGATCGGCCTGATCGCGAACGGCGACATCGACCAGAACGACGCGACCCGCAAGATCCTCAACGCGATCGACACGCTCGTGATCGACGAGATCTCGATGGTGAACGCCGACCTCATGGATGCCATCGACCGCTCGCTCCGTCAGGCGCGGGGCCGGCGCGCCGAGCCGTTCGGCGGCACCCAGATCGTCATGTTCGGCGACCCGTACCAGCTCGCCCCCGTTCCCCCGCGCGGTGACGAGGCGCGCTACATCCGCGACCACTACCGCTCGTTCTGGTTCTTCGACGCGAAGGTGTGGTCCGGCGAAGCGGCGAGCGACGGGCTGATCGACATCGGGCGCCACGGGGCCGACCTGCACGTCAACGAGCTCGTCGAGATCCACCGGCAGTCCGACCCGGGCTTCAAGACCCTGCTCAACGCGGTGCGTTACGGACGCGTGACGGCCGAGATGGCCGGCATCCTGAACACCGCCGGAGCCCGCACGCCCCCGCACCCGGCCGACGGCGAGCACCCGATCATCACGCTGGCGACGCGCAACGATCGCGTCAACAGCATCAACCGGCGCCATCTCGAGGAGCTCGTGGGGCGCACGCAGACCGCGAACGCCGAGATCTCGGGCGACTTCGGGCGCGGTGAGGCGAACTATCCCGCCGAGATGGAGCTCACGCTCAAGGTGGGGGCGCAGGTGATGTTCCTGCGCAACGACTCCGCGCAGTTCGGCGAGGCGCCGCGGTGGGTCAATGGCACGATCGGCACGGTGACGCGCATCGCGGGCGACAGCGTGCGGGTCGAGGTCGACGGCATCCAGCACGATGTCGAACCCGCCGTGTGGGAGAGGTACCGCTACGCGTACGACCCGGGGACGAAGAACCTCTCGCGCGAGATCGTCGCAGAGTTCACGCAGTTCCCGCTCCGGCTCGCGTGGGCCGTCACGATCCACAAGTCGCAGGGCAAGACGTACGATCGCGCGGTCGTCGACCTGGGTGCCGGGGCCTTCGCCCCCGGGCAGACCTACGTCGCACTCAGCCGGTTGACGTCTCTCGACGGTCTCTACCTGTCACGGCCGCTGCGCCCGAGCGACATCCGCGTCGACGAGGACGTGCGCCGCTTCATGAAGCAGGCGTGGCTCGGACGCCAGCAGGGCGATCGTGCTCAGGCGACCTGAGCCGCCTTGGCTCGCGCGAGGTCGGCGAACAGCTCGGTGTTGAACCGGTACGCCACCAGCACCTCGTCGATGACGCGCGCCTTCTCGTCGTCATCCCACGGGACCGCGTCGAGCTGCTCGCGGTAGACGTTCTTGAACGCTCTCGGGTCGGCGATGTCGCCGAACAGGAAGAACCCGATCCCGTTGGTGTCGAATCCGAAGCGGCGCTGCATGAGGCGACCGATGAACGGTCCGCCCGACAGGTCGCCGAGGTAGCGCGTGTAGTGGTGAGCGACGAAGCCCCCCGGCCAGGTCGCGGCGACGCGGCGGATCCGCGACACGTACGCCTGCGTGGTGGGCAGGGGGCTGATCTGCCCGCGCCAGTCGGAGCCGAGGAGGAACGCGAGGTCGGCCTCCAGGGCGGGCAGGCGGGTGAGCTTGTCGCTGAGGAACACGGATGCCACCGGGTCGTGGCGCATGTGCTCGCCCGCCGTCTCGAGGGCCTCGTAGATGAACCACTGCTGCGCGATGAGGGCGATGTAGTCGTCGCGGGAGCCGGTGCCGTTGAGGAGGTCGGTCATGAAGCCGTCGCACTCGCTCGTCGAATGCGCGCTTGTGGAACAGCGCTCGCGCAGAGCGGCGGAGAACGGGACGACGGCGTTCATGGGGACATCATACGCACAGGGTTAGGTGAACCTAACCCCCGATTTCCTGTGGTTTCGCCGCTGATCGGCGCACCGCCGAGCGCTCGCGGCGAGATGTGATGCAGACGTGACGCCGCCCGGGCGCAAGCGGCAAGTCGCTTCGGGCGGCGTGTGTTTGAATTCTTGGAGCGCGCGATTCGTCGCGCGCGGATTCCAGGGGGTTCGATATGGGGACATGGCGTCGGTCTGCTGCGGCCGCGATCGCCGGCGCGAGCGTCCTCGCGGTGATCCTGAGCGGGTGCACCGCCGAGAACTCCGTGTCCATCGACGTCCCCGCCCAGGTCGACGCGCCGTTGCCCGACCAGACGGTCACCGAGCTGCGCGACGCCGTCACGACCGCCATGGCGGCGACCGGGTCGAGCGGCGCCATCGTCGGCGTGTGGGCGCCCTGGAGTGGGAGCTGGGTGTCGGGCGTGGGCACGCAGGGACCGGGCGGCGCCGAGGTCTCGGCCGACCTGGACTTCCGTGCCGCCGATGTCACCGGCGCGATGACCTGCGACGTGCTCTACGAGCTCGCCGCCGACGGCACGGTCAAGCTCGACGACCCGGTGACGACGTGGGTCAGCAACCTCCCCGGGTACGACGACATCACCCTGCGCATGCTCTGCAACGGCACCTCGGGGCTCGGCTCCTACTCGTCCGTGCTGCAGGGGACCGAGCTGAACAACCCCGACCGGGCGTGGAACCCGCGCGAGCTGCTCGCGTACGGCATCGCGAGCCCTCGTCTGAACCCTCCGGGGGCGGCGTTCGCCGACTCGGACACGAACTACCTGATCGCCGGGCTCGCCGCCGAGCGCGCGACCGGTGAGACGCTCTCGGACCTCATCCGCGACCGCGTCGCCGAACCCCTCGGGCTGTCGAACACGAGCCTGCCGGGGTCGGCCGCTGCCGCGCCCTCGTCGACCGCCCTCGAGGGGTTCCGCTCGCAGCAGCTCCCCGAGGGCGGATGGACCTGCGATCAGCCCCAGGACGTCACCGTGACCTCGTCGAGCTTCGGCGGTGCCGCCGCGGGAGCCGTGACCGACATCACCGACCTCGGCCGCTATACGCAGGCGCTCGCCGCCGGCTCCCTGCTGCCCGAGGGGAGTGACAGGTTCTCGTCGCCCCTCCCCGTGAGCGCCGACGACCCGACGTGGTTCACCGCGGCGGGCGGCGCGTACCAGGCCGGTTCGCTCATCGGACAGTTCGGTGCGACGGCGGGTTACATGGTCGGCTCCTTCGCCGACCCCACCACCGGCATGGCCGTCTCGGTCGTGCTGAACAACTCGGCCGGTAACCCCAAGACGGCCGCGTGGCTCAGCTGGGAGCTCGCGGCGATCGCGTCGAAGGCTCCGGCGGCTTCGGGGCAGACCGCTCCCGAGGCGGGACTGCCCTGGACGGCCCAACAGATGCGTGACGGTATCGTCGGCAACGCCATCTGCACCGTCCCCGCACAGTGACGCCGGCATGAGGGCGGCCGGCGGGCCGCGGTCGGCCGCGGCGCTGGTGCTGATCGGGCTCGCGTGCCAGGAGGTCGGTGCCTCGTTCGCCGTCATGCTGTTCCCGCAGACGGGGCCGCTCGGCATCGTCATGCTGCGTCTGCTGTTCTCGGCGACGCTCCTGCTGATCATCGCCCGACCGCGGTGGCGGGGTCACTCGCTGGCGCACTGGCGCGAGGTCGTGGCCTTCGGTCTCGTCCTCGCCACGATGAACGGACTGTTCTACCTCGCGCTCGAGCGACTCTCCCTGGGCGTGACCGTGACCATCGAGGTGCTCGGCCCTCTCGCGCTCTCGATCGTCACGGCGACGGGCCTGGCGCGCTGGCTCTGGGCGGGACTCGCGCTCGCCGGCGTCGTGGCGCTGGGCGCGGGCGGGTGGGACCGGCTCGATCCTCTGGGCGTGCTGTTCGCGCTCGGCGCGGCCGTGAGCTGGGCGCTGTATATCCTCGCGTCGGCGCGCGTCGGGCGAGCCTTTCCCCGCCTCGACGGCCTCGCGCTCGCGATGGCCATCGGGGCGATCGCGGCCCTGCCGTTCGGGATCGCGCAGGCCGGCGAGGTGCTCCTGCGCCTCGACATCCTCGCCCTCGGCGCCGCCGTCGCCGTGCTGTCGTCGACCGTGCCCTATGCGCTCGAGCTCATCGCTCTCCGACGCCTGCCGGCTTCGGCCTTCGCGATCCTCATGAGCCTCGGCCCCGCGACGGCCTCGACGGCGGGATTCCTCCTGCTCGGTCAGCACCTCTCGTGGCTCGAGGTGGGCGGCATCGCCCTGGTCATCGCGGCGAGCATCGGAGCCGTGACGGCGGCCGCCCGGCACGCGCCCGGTGCGCGGCATCCGGGATCCGACCCGAACGGGCCGCTGAGCGAGCCCGTCGGCTGAGCCCCCTCGGCTGCGCCCTGTCGGCTGTGTCGCGGATGCCACGTGCCACGGGGTCGCGCAAGGGGTCCGGCGGCACGCGGTTCGACGGTCAGCATGGGCGTATGAGCGAACGCAGCGATGACGACGAACAGACCCGCGCCGAGTTCGGGGAGGCCGTGAACATGACGGCCGGTGAGCTGTCGGATTGGCTCGACACCGACGAGTCCCGCAGCGTCGGGCAGAAGAAGGACGGCGGGGAGTCGACCGGGCACGAGAGCGGTCGGCACATCGTGCGCATCCTCAGAAAGAAGAAGGCCGACCTCACCGACGCCGACATCGCGCACATGCGGAAAGTGGTCGGGTACGTCAAGCGGCACGGAGCCCAGCGCCCGAAGGGCGAGATCACCGACACCGATTGGCGGTACTCGTTGATGAACTGGGGTCACGACCCGAAGAAGGACTGATCCCGCGGCCCCGGCGATGACCGGGGCGCTATGACTCCCGTCTGAGTCGGCGCACCACGTCATCGCCCGTCCACCTGCGGGGCGTAGAACTGATACATGCCCATCATCGACAGCGCCGTGTACGTCGACGGCCACCGCATCGAGAACCCCGCCAGCCTCGACCAGACATTCGAGTACATGGAGGCTCACGGCGGGATGGCCTGGATCGGGCTGTTGCGCCCCTCGCCCGAAGAGCTCGAACGCGTCGCGGCGGAGTTCTCGCTGCACCCCCTCGCGGTCGAGGACGCGCTGGCCGGGCACCAGCGCTCGAAGCTCGAGCGGTACGGCGGCAATCTCTTCGCCGTCCTGCGCCCCGCCCGGTACATCGACGAGACCGAGACCGTCGAGTTCGGCGAGCTGCACGTGTTCGTCGGCGAGGACTACGTCGTGACCGTGCGCCACGCCGAGGTGCCCGACCTGGCGCGCGTGCGGCATCGGCTGGAAGAACAGCCCGAACTGCTCGCCCGCGGCCCCGAGGCGGTGCTCTACGCGATCCTCGACGAGGTCGTCGACCAGTACGACCCCGTCGCGCGCGGGCTGCAGAACGACGTCGACGAGATCGAGGACCAACTCTTCGGAACCGGCGGCGCTGAGCTGACGCAGCGCATCTACGAGCTCGCTCGCGAGGTCATCCACTTCCAGCGTGCGACCGAACCCCTGCGCGACATGCTCCAGGCGCTGTTGCGCGGCGCCGAGAAGTACGGCGTCGATATCGAACTGCAGCGGTCGCTGCGCGACGTCCTCGACCACGTCCTGCGCCAGTGCGACAAGCTGACGTCGATGCGCTCGATCCTCGACAACGCCCTGACGGTCAATGCGACTCTCGTCACGCAGCGCCAGACGGAGACGTCACTCGAGCAGAACGAGCAGGTCAAGAAGATCTCCGGCTGGGCGGCGATCCTCTTCGGGCCCTCGCTGATCGGCGGGATCTACGGCATGAACTTCAAGAACATGCCCGAGCTCAACTGGGAGTTCGGCTACCCGATGGCGCTCGTGCTCATGGTGCTCGTCTCGGCGGGACTGTGGCTGACGTTCAAGGTGAAGAAGTGGCTGTGAACCGCGGCATCCGGAATCCCGACACTCGGCGCGCTTGCTGGACAGGGGCTGCGTGAAACGAATGATGGGTACGTGAACGACTCCACCCCCCGTGCCGGCGACGCTGCCGAGCAGATCCACACCTCGACCGTTCAGCTCGAGGACGCCGGGTACCACAAGCGGCTGACGTCGCGTCAGGTGCAGATGATCGCGATCGGCGGGGCCATCGGAACCGGTCTCTTCCTCGGTGCCGGCGGGCGCCTCGCTCAGGCCGGACCCGCGATCGTGCTCTCGTACGCGGTCTGCGGGCTCTTCGCGTTCTTCATCCTCCGGGCGCTCGGCGAGCTCGTGCTGCACCGCCCGACCTCGGGCTCGTTCGTCTCGTACGCCCGCGAGTTCTTCGGCGAGAAGGCGGCGTTCGTCTCGGGCTGGTTCTACTGGATCAACTGGGCGACGACGACCATGGTCGACATCACCGCCGCCGCGCTCTACATGAACTTCTTCGGCAAGTACGTGCCCTGGATCGCCGCGGTGCCGCAGTGGGCCTGGGCGCTCGCCGCGCTCGTCACGGTGCTCGCGGTCAACCTCGTGTCGGTGAAGGTGTTCGGCGAGCTGGAGTTCTGGTTCGCGCTCATCAAGGTCATGGCGCTCGTCGCGTTCCTGCTCGTGGGCATCTACTTCGTCGTGTTCGGCACCCCCAACGGCGCCCCCGTCGGGTTCTCGCTCATCGCCGACAACGGAGGCTTCTTCCCCAACGGCATCCTGCCCGCGATCATCCTGATGCAGGGCGTCGTGTTCGCGTATGCCTCGATCGAGCTCGTCGGAACCGCGGCGGGCGAGACGAAGAACCCCGAGAAGGTCATGCCGCGGGCGATCAACTCGGTCATCTTCCGCGTCGCGATCTTCTACGTCGGCTCGGTGCTCCTGCTCGCGCTGCTGCTGCCGTACACCGCGTACTCGAAGGACGAGAGCCCCTTCGTGACCTTCTTCGCCTCGATCGGGGTTCCGGGCGTCGACGTGATCATGAACCTCGTCGTGCTCACCGCCGCCCTGTCGTCGCTGAACGCGGGGCTGTACTCGACCGGTCGCATCCTGCGCTCCATGGCGGTGGCGGGATCCGCGCCGAAGTTCGCGTCCCGCATGAACAAGGCCGGCGTCCCCTACGGCGGCATCGCGATCACCGCGGTCGTGGCCCTGTTCGGTGTCGTGATCAACTACGTCAACCCCAGCGACGCGTTCGAGACGGTGCTGAACGTCGCCGCCGTCGGCATCCTGGTCACCTGGGCGACCATCATGCTCTGCCAGATGAAGTTCAAGCGCTTGGCCGATCGCGGGGAGCTGGTCCGCCCGACCTTCCGGCTGTTCTGGGCGCCCTACACGGGATACGCGACGCTGGTGTTCCTCGCGGTCGTGCTGGTGCTGGTGTTCATCGACTCGCCCGCGACGCTGGTCGTCGCGATCGTCGCGAGCCTGCTCATCACGGCCGGATGGTTCGCGTGCCGAAAGCGCATCGCCGAGCTCGCCGCCGAGCGCGAGGGCTACACGGGGACGGTGCCGGTGGTGCCGAGCCCCTTCCCCCAGCCGCGCGACAAGAACGCACGCGGCAAGAAGGACTGAGCCCCTCGCGGGGGTGACGCGGCGCTCGGGCTCCGGCTCGGGCGCCGCGCTCGTGCGGGGCTCGGGTCCGCGCGGGGCGGGGTTGCCGGCAGCCCCACCGTCGAGTGTCCAGAACACGCCGTTATTCCGGGGGTGGTTACGGCGTGTCTTGGACACTCAACGGGCGGGAGCGCCGCGATGCGGCGGCGAGTCAGGCGTCGAAGGGCCAGCCGCAGTACGCCTCGGCGAGGTAGGCGCGGCCGTGCTCCGATTCCACGACGGTGCGCAGCTCGCCGAGCTGGCGGCGGCGGTCGAAGTCGGTGGCATCCGGAGCCACGTGGAGGAGGCTCGTCATCCACCACGAGAAGTGCTGAGCCTTCCAGATGCGCCGGCTCGCGGTCTCGGGGTAGGCGTCGAGCAGCCGCTCGTCGCCCTCGAGCAGCAGGGCGCCGAGGGCGGCGGCGAGCAGGCGCACGTCGGCGATCGCGAGGTTCATGCCCTTCGCGCCGGTGGGCGGGACGGTGTGAGCGGCGTCGCCCACGAGCGCGACGCGACCGCGGCGGAGCTCGTGCGCGACGAAGCTGCGGAAGCGCAGGACGTCGCGCTGGAAGATCGGGCCCTGCTTCAGGGTCGTACCGGGGACCCGCTTCTGCAGCTCGTCCCACAGCTGCTCCTCGCTGAACGCCGCGGTGTCGGTCTCGGGGTCGCACTGGAAGTACATCCGCTGCACCGTGTCGGAGCGCTGGCTGACGAGCGCGAAACCGTCGGGGGAGTTGCTGTAGATCAGCTCCTCGCTCGACGGTGGGGCTTCGCACAGGATGCCGAACCAGGCGAAGGGGTACTCGCGGAAGTACCCGCCGGTGCTCGACCCGGTCACGGTGGCACGGGCGACGCTGCGCGAGCCGTCGGACCCGACGACGAAATCGGCCTCGATCTCGAGGGGGTTCCCTTCGGCATCGCGCGCGATCACCCGCGGACGCTCGCCGTTCTCGATGCCTTCCGCGGTGACGCCGAAGCGCAGATCCTGCCCCGCGGAGAGGCGCGCGGCGATGAGATCCTTCAGCACCTCGTGCTGCGGATAGAGCCACACCGCACGGCCCACGGTCGCGGCGAAGTCGATGCGGTGCCCCTCGCCCTCGAAGCGCAGCTCGATGCCGTCGTGGCGGTGGCCGACCGTGCGTGCGCGTGAGGCTTCGCCGATCGTGTCGAGCAGCTCGACGGTGCCCTGTTCCAGGATGCCGGCACGGATCGTGCTCTCGATCTCGTCGCGCGAGCGCTGGTCGATGACGACCGAGGCGATCCCCGCCTCATCGAGCAGGTGCGACAGCAGGAGGCCGGCGGGGCCGGCGCCGACGATGGCGACACGGGTGCGGACGGTGGTGGTCATGGCGTCTCCTTCGACGGTGGCTGTGTCGATGGTGGCCTCGCGGTCGTCGTGCGACGGCGCGACTCTCGTTGAACGGGATGTGGGTCTCAGTGGTTCATTTGTAGGACCGGTCGGGGTCGGGAGTGCCGCACGCGTCACTTTGGACACCACCCGCCCCAGCGATCATGCAGATGGACGTGCCTCGTTCGCGTCGGATCTCCTCAGCGGCGATAACCCAGCGTGCGCTCGATGTCGCGGGAGGCACGGTGCAGCTCGACCAGGGCGAACTGCGTCTCGGCGTCGCGCGGGAGCACGACGGAGAGAGCGGCGATGACGGCTCCGGTCTCGTCGCGCACGGGCACGGCGACGCCGGTGGACACCTCATCGACGTACCCGGGGGCGATCACGCGGCCCAGTGTGCGGATCTCGGCGAGCGTGCGCCGGAGCGCCGCCGGGTCGACGATCGTCTCGGGGGTGACGCGGGGGAGAGGGCCGGCGAGCACCCGCTCCTGGAGGTCGCGCGGGGCGAAGGCCAGCAGCACGAGGCCGGACGACGAGGCGTGCACGGGAAGTCGCCCCGCGACGCGTGTGATGTTGGCGCCCGAGTCGGGAGCGCTCAGGCGCTCGAGGAACAGCGCCTCGTCGTGCTCGAGGATCGCGAGCTGCGTGTGCTCGCGCACGCGTTGCTGCACGCGCTCCATGTAGGGCAGCGCCGCCTGGCGCAACCGGAGCGCGTGCGATGACCGCGTCGCCAATTCCCACAGGCGCATCCCCACGCGTACACGTCGCTCATCGTCGCGCTCGAGGAGGCCGGCATCCACCAGCTCGTTCACGATCCGGTGCGCCGACGAGCTCGGCAACCCCGCACGTCGGCCGATGTCGGCGGTCGTCTGCGCGGTGCGGGTGGGCGTGAAGGTCTCGAGGATCCGCACCAGCCGGTCGGTGACCGAGTCGCCCGAGGGGGAGTTCGCCATGAGCTCAGGATGCCACGATTCCCATTGAGCGGGAACAGGTCGCCGTCCCGCAGGTCGGTGACGGACGATGGTCTGGTCGAAGGAGACCCCATGACGCACACCCCCGCCGCGGCGCCCGAAACGCTGCTCGCCGCTCCCGACCAGGCCACGCAGGGCCAGATCGTCGCCGAGATGCGCACCCGTCACGCCGAGCTCGATGCGCTCGAGGCGGCAGGGGAGCGGGTCGCCGCGACCGCCCACGACTTCCCCGCCTACCGCTCGAGCGTGCTGCGGCACCCCACCAAGAACCCGAAGCTCGTCGATCCCGAGACGATCGAGCTGTTCTCGCCCGCGTTCGGACAGCGCGACGTCGCCGCGATCGAGTCCGACCTCACCCTGCAGCACGCCGGTGAGCCGCTCGGCGAACGCATGAGCGTGCAAGGGCGTCTGCTCGACTCGTGGGGGCGACCGATCGCGAACCAGCTCATCGAGATCTGGCAGGCCAACTCGGCGGGTCGCTACATCCACCAGCGCGATCAGCACCCCGCCCCCCTCGACCCCAACTTCACCGGGGCGGGCCGTGCGATCACGAACGAGAACGGCGAGTACCGCTTCACCACGATCAAGCCCGGCCCCTACCCGTGGAAAAACCACCGCAACGCCTGGCGCCCCGCGCATATCCACTTCTCGGTGTTCGGCTCGTCGTTCACGCAGCGCCTGGTGACGCAGATGTACTTCCCCGGGGATCCGCTGTTCGCGCTTGACCCGATCTACAACAGCATCCACCGGCAGAAGGATCGCGACGCCCTCGTCGGCGTCTACGACCACGACCTCACTTCGCCCGAGTGGGCGACGGGCTACCGGTTCGACATCGTCGTCGACGGCCCCGACCAGACGTACTTCGAGCCAGAGGACGAGTGACATGACGACGACATCGACGAACGGCTCGGTTCCTGAGCCTGTCGAAGAACGAGCAGGAGGGCGACGAGTGATGAGCACCCCCGCCAAGACCCACCGCGCCACCCCCGGCCAGACCGTGGGCCCGTTCTTCGCGTACGGCCTCGAGTACCCGAAGCAGCACGAGGTCGTGTTCCCGCACTCGCCGGGGGCGATCGTGCTGGGCGGCACCGTGTTCGACGGGGCGGGAGCGCCTGTCCCCGACGCGCTGGTCGAGATCTTCGGGGCGGATGCCGACGGCTCGGTGCCGCGGGCGCGCGGCGCGTTCCGCCGCGACGACCACACGTTCACCGGTTTCGGGCGCGCGTTCACGAACGACGAGGGGCACTTCGAGTTCTGGACGCGCGAGCCCGGTGGCATCCAGGGCCGTCCCGGCTTCTACGCGGCGATCGTGTTCGCGCGGGGTCTGCCCGACAAGCTCCACACGCGCATCTACGTCCCCGGCGACGACGCGGCGCTCGCCGCGGACCCGCTGCTGTCTTCGCTCGACGCGGGCGAGCGCGCTAGCCTCGTGGCGACGCGAACGCCCGACGGGAACCTCCACCACGACATCCGGTTGCAGGGCGAGAAGGAGACGGTCTTCCTTGCCTTCTGATCCCCCCGTGCCCATCGATCTCGGGCTGCTGTCGCCCGTGACCGTGGGGCACGACACGTTGGTGTCGGACTCGTTCGTGCTGAGTGCGCTCGTGCGCGCGGAATGCGCTCTCGTCGCCGCGTACGAGGAGGTGGGCGTCGCCCCGCGCGAGGCCCGTCGCGACATCGACCACGCGTTCGGCATCGACGAGAAATACGGCAAACCGGCCGCGGGTCTCGACGTCGACCGTCTCATCGCGGAGTCGGTGAGCGGGGGCAACCCCGTGATCCCGCTCGTGGGCATGCTGAAGGCGCAGGTGCCGGCCGAGCATCGGGCGTGGATCCACCGCGGGGCGACCAGCCAGGACATCCTCGACACGGCCCTCATGATCGTCGCGCGGCGGGCGATGGACCAGGTGCGCTCGTCGCTGCGGATCGCGGGCGAATGGGCGCGCCACCTCGCCGTCGCTCACGTCGACGACGTCTCGGCCGCACGCACCCTCACCCAGCACGCCGTCCCCACCACCGTGGGCGCTCGCGCCGCGACCTGGGCGCGCGGCATCGAGCGGGCGTCGCGTCGGCTCGGGACCCTGGAGTACCCCGCGCAACTCGGCGGAGCGGGCGGCACGCTCGCATCGTTCGTCGAGATCACCGGCTCGAAGGACATCGCCGCGGGGCTCCCCGCCGCCTTCGCGCGGGCACTCGATCTCGACGTCCCCGACGCGCCGTGGCACGTGACGCGCTGGCCGATCACCGAGCTGGGCGATGCGCTCGTGCAGGCCATCGACGCCCTCGGCAAGGTCGCAGGCGACGTGGCGACGCTCAGTCGCACCGAGATCGGCGAGGTGTCGGAGGGCGTGGGCGGCGGCTCCTCGGCGATGCCGCAGAAGCAGAACCCGGCGGAGGCGGTCCTCATCCGCTCCGCGGCCCTTCGCGCGCCGCAGCTCGGCGCGACGCTGCACCTCGCGGCATCCCTCGCCGTCGACGAGCGCCCCGACGGGGCGTGGCACGCCGAATGGCCGACCCTGCGGGAGCTGCTGCGGCTCGCACTCGGCGCGACGCGGCATGCGGCCTCGATGCTCGCGCACCTGCGGGTCGATGCCGCGGCGGCGCAGAGCAACGCCGACCTGACCGGGGGGCGCCTCGTGAGCGAGCGTCTGCGTGGCGTTCTCGTGCCGCTCATCGGGACCGATCGCTTCGCGGAGCTGCTCGCGGGAGACGCCGACCTCGGCGATGCCCTGCGGGCGATGCCCGAGGCCGCGGGTCTCGACGTCGACGAGCTGCTGGGCCCGCGCGCGTACGTGGGCCTGGCGCCGTGGTTCGCCGCGGGGGCCGAGGCCGAAACACGTCGCCGAGACCGCACGGGATCGGCCGCACATCGAGACGAGGGAGAGCAATGAGTGCAGTTTCGCTGATTTCGCTGACGGCGCCGGTCGGGCCGGAGGGCGCGCCGGTCGTCGTGCTGGGGCCGTCGCTGGGCACATCGACGATCGTCTGGGACGACGTCGTTCCGCTCCTGGTCGACGAGTACCGCGTCGTCGGCTGGGACCTGCCGGGTCATGGCGCGGGGCCGATCACCCATGAGGCCTTCACCGTCGGCGACCTCGCGGATGCCGTGGCGGCTGCCGTCCCTGACGACACGTTCTTCTACGCCGGTGTCTCCCTCGGAGCGGCGACCGGACTGGAGCTGGCGCGACGGCACGGTGACCGGGTGCGTGCCGCCGCGATCGTGGCATCCGGAGCGCAGCTCAGCGACCCCGAGGCGTGGCACGACCGCGCTGCACAGGTGCGAGCGCAAAGCACCTCGAGCCTCATCAGCGCCTCCGCCCAGCGCTGGTTCGCTCCCGGCTCGATCGAACGACGCCCCGAGCTGACCGGGCGCCTGCTGCACGCGCTGCAGGATGCCGACGACGACAGCTACGCCCGCTGCTGCGAGGCGCTCGCCGGGTACGACGTGCGTTCCTCTCTCGGCGAGATCACCGTGCCCGTCCTCGCAGCGTGGGGTGCGGCTGACGCTATCGCGCCCGAGACCAAGGCCGCCGAGATCGCCGAGGGTGTGAAGGACGGCCGCACGGCCCGGATCGACGATGCCGGACATCTGCCGCCCGCCGAGCAGCCCGAGGCTGTTGCCGCGCTTTTGCGCTCGTTCTTCGCGTCGACCTCGGGGGAGGGCTTCTGATGGCCACCGACCAGGAACGCTACGACCAGGGGATGACCGTGCGCCGCGCGGTGCTGTCCGACGCGCACGTCGACCGTGCCACCGCGGCCACGACCGACCTCACCGCCGACTGGCAGGACTTCATCACGCGCGTGGCCTGGGGCGACATCTGGTCGCGGCCGGGCCTCGACCGCCGCTCGCGCTCGGTCGCCGTGCTGTCGTCGCTCATCGCGCACGGCCACCACGAGGAGCTCGCGATGCACCTGCGCGCAGCGCTCCGCAACGGCCTCACGATCGACGAGATCCGCGAGGTCATCCTGCAGTCCGCGATCTACTCCGGCGTGCCGGCGGCGAACACGGCGTTCCGTATCGCGTCGGAGGTGTTCGAGGAGCGGGCGTGAGGTGAGGCGCTGCGGCCGGCTGGCCCATGTCCCACTGTGTGCGATCGGAGCACGTCCCCGCTGCACGTTCTGGGACTCCACCGGGCGCAATCCCGGATGAGGGCGCGAGGATGGCGGCCGGGCGGCGGCATCCGTGACGTACGCCCGCGACGATGGGCACGGCAGTGGGGCCGTGCGGCTCTCCCGGCCCGCCGACCGAAGTTCGCGCGCGCGACGACGGCCTCTGAAGCATCCCTGGGGGCGCACTCGCCTACGAATGCATCGCTCTACACATGTGGATAACTCTGTGGAGAGGTGTGCGAAACCCCGCCCGTGGTGTGCAAACCTTCTGTGGAAAACTCAGGAACCGAGGGAAACTTCGAAACTACACGGGTGTCATTTCTGCGGGGAGTTCACGAGCTGCCCTCCGCCCGCGGCCGTCCCACCGAGCTGCGGGGCACTCCGACGGGCGCGGGCTCGCTGGTGGCTGTTGCAGCCGATTCGAGGTGGGCGCGACAAGGTGCACGGCGACGCCGCTATGGTCGTGGACCATGACGGATCACCCCGTGCCGCCCGCCGTCGAGATCGCGACCCTCGCCGATGTCGACGCGCTGCTGGCATTCTGGGCGATCGCGGGCGAGAACGACGCACGGCCGAGCGACTCGGCTCCCGTGGTCGAGGCGCTCCTGCGTCGGGATCCCGACGCGGTGCTCGTCGTCAGGTCGGAGGGCCGGATCATCGGCACCGTCATCGCGGGCTGGGACGGGTGGCGCGCCCACCTCTATCGCCTCGCCGTGCACCCCGATTACCGCCGTCAGGGCCTCGCCCGAGTCCTCCTCGATGCGGCCGAGGCCCGTCTTCGCACGCTCGGCGCCGGACGCTTCGACGCGATGGTGCTCGAGGGCAACGACCTGGGCGCGTCCGCGTGGGCGGCTCGCGGGTATGCGCCCCAGCCCGAGTGGCGGCGGTGGGTGCGTTCCGCGCGCTGAGCCCGCGGCATCCGTATTCCGAGAACAGGAGATCGTGCCGAAACCGGTCCACGGCCGGTAGCCGCAGCCTCGCTGCTCAGCTCGTGCGACCGACGTGGAACGGGCAGGCCGACGGCGCGTCCGCGCGGCGCACGCGCCCGCCGGAGCGCGGCTTGGTCGGCATCCGGCGCCGGTTCACCTCGAGGCCGTGGCCCGAGATCCGCAGGCGCGGGTCGCTGAGGACGGCGATGGATGCCGCGAGCCCGGCGATCGCGAGCTTCTCGCCCGGGCAGCGGTGACCGGTCGGCACCTCGCCGCCGCCGTGCGGGACGAAGGCGTGCAGCGCTTCGTAGTCGTCGACGCCGGCGAAACGCTCCGGGTCGAACGCGGACGGTCGCTCCCATTCGCGGGCGTCGGTGTCGGTGCCGAGGATGTCGAGCACGACCCGGCCACCGGCGGAAACCCGCTCGCCGTCGAGTTCGACGTCGGTCACGGCCCACGCGGGAAGCATCGGCACGAAGGGGGCGGTCCGGCGGATCTCCTGCGCGAACGACGTGGCGAGCTCGCCGCCGACGAGCGACCCGCGCTCGGCGGTCTCGGCCGCGATGCGCTCGCGCCACTCGGGACGGTCGTGCAGCTCCTTCGCGGCGAAGGCGACGAAGCGCGAGACCGCGATCATCGGGCGGAAGCTGTTCTGCAGCTCGATGCCCGCACGTTTCGCAGGCAGCAGTCCGCCGGAGCGGTCGCGGTGCCACGCCCACGCGTGCAGTGCCGTGCCCTCGGCGGGGTCGAGGGTTCCGGCCCGCACGGCGTCGATCAGCTCGCCGGCGTGGCGGTCCGACCATCGGCGGTTGATCAGGGCGAGCGCAAACTCGGGCGAGTACGGCACGCCGAACCCGTCGACGATCTGCGCCTGCCGCCTCGCCCACCGCGTCTGTGCCGCCGCGGTGCCCGGAATGCCGGCCCACCGCATGATCGAGCGGCCCAGGGCTCCCACCGCGGCGTCGTACGCCGAGCGCTCGCCGCCGGCGACCCAGGCGTCGAGCTCGCCCTGCCACTGCCTCTCGAGCTCGGGGAGGAGCCGCTGCACCTCGTCGTCGTCGTAGAGCACGTCGACGAACGTGGCCTTGCGGTGGCGATGCTCCTCGCCGTCGAGGCTGTGCACCGAGCCGTGGCCGAAGAGAGACTCCTGGATGAAGGCCGGCATCGCGCCGTGGCGGCGGGTCAGCGACTCGTCGTAGAAGAGCCGCACGCCCTCTTCGCCGCGGACGAACAGCGCCTCGCGGCCGAGCAGCCGGAACGGAACGGCCCGCGCCCCGCGGTCGGCCCGGCGCCACAGGTGCGCGCCGAAGCCGTAGCCGCGGACCAGGAGCGAGAACGAGTCGTCACGAAGCAGGGCGAGGGGGGATGCCATGCCCCCACGTTTCCACCGCGGTGTCGAGCGGCCGAGGGGGCGGCGCACGCCGAGACGTTGTGGTACTCGCGGCGGTGGGTCGTGGCATCCGGTCCGGCGAACGGCGGGCGTGACGCCCGCCGGGTACGCGACCAGAGCGGGGACTCGGGGTGGTCGGGTGGGGGCGGGTGTGCCGTCGCGCGGAGTGCGGGGGCGACTTGCCGCGGCCGGATGCCGTAGGGCGGCGTGTCGGGAACGAACTCCGCCTAATGGCCCGGCGCCGACAGCACGCCCCGGCGTCGACGGCACGCCCGCCGAGCAGCCCCGCCGGATAATGGAACGGTGGAGGCCGGGGAGACGCGTGACTGGTTCGCCGACTTCCTCGACGCCCAGAACCGCCGTGATCTCGAGGCGGTCCGGGGCTTTCTCGACCCCGGTATGCGTCGCGCCCACCTCCCGGCCGGGGCCGAGGCCTGGATCGCCGACTACGCCGAACTGCTGCACGCCTTCCCCGACTGGCAGTGGAGGCGGATTCAGCTGATCGTCGAGGACGACCGTCTCGCGGTACACGTGCGGGGTTCCGGGACGCACACGGGCACATACCGGCACCTCTCGGCCACGCGCCGCCGCGTGAACATCGCCGCGTTCGCGATCTACCGCCTGTCGCACGGTCGCATCGTCGAGGCATCCGGTACTGACGATGCCGAACAGATCCGCGCGTTGCTCGTCTGAGATCGGACGGTTTCGGGCGCCGCTGTCAAGGAGCAGGTTCCCGGCACGCGAGCCGATACGGTCGGAGCCTGCGGATTCGCCGTGGGCAGAGGAGCGCGGAGATGACGTACACGGATCGTCCCGGGGCCGGTGTGGTCTGGGCCCGAGTCGAAGAGGGCTTTCACGTGGGCAGCCGCAACGGTGCCTTTCTGGGATACCTCGACCGCGAAGCCGACGGCAGTTACCTGGCGTACGACGGCCGTTCCCGCCTGGTCGGCCGCTTCCCGACCCTCGTCGCGGGGATGGCGGCGATCACCTCGGCACCGGTCGAGACGCGCATGTCCGCCCCACGGGATGAAGAGATCGTCTTGCACCAGGTGCGGACGGACCGCGGACTCCCCGGATCGGTCGTGCGGTGATGGCAGAGCCCCTGCGATCGGTGACGTACTCCAGCGCCGCGGTGTCGGCCTTCGGTGCGAAAGAGCTGGCCGACCTGCTGTCGTCGAGCCGGGCCGCGAACCTCGCGCGCGACCTGTCGGGCATGCTGCTGTTCCGGGGCAACAGGTTCCTCCAGGTACTCGAGGGCCCCGAGTCCCTCGTGCGAGAGCTCATCGACCGGATCCGCCGCGACCCGCGGCACCGCGACATGCGGATCCTCGTCGACGAGGAGATCGACGAGCGACGCTTCGCCGACTGGACGATGGGGTACGAGACCCTGAACGTTCCGCAGAAGGCGGCGCCCGAGGGCTTCCGCGACTCCTTCGACGACCTCGACTCCGACGACGACACGGTCACGGCGCGCGCGCTGCGCGAGCTGACGGTGTGGTTCCGCGCGCGCAGCGCGAACCCGCGCTGAGTCACCCCGCGCGCCACCGCTCCTCATCCGTGAACGGAACGACGGTCGGCGGCGCCGGCCGCGTCTCGATCTCGACGCGCGTGCCGGTGCGGGCAGATTCCTGCAGGGCCGTCATCACCTCGAGCACGTGCAGCGCGATGCCGGCATCGGTGCGATCCGAGCCCGTCCGGACCCGATCCAGGATGCCGATCCCGCGGCCCGCGTGCTCGTATCCGGCGCGCTCGGTCACGGCGTGCCACTCGTCGTGGCGGCCGGCGCGCACGCGCACCTCGCCGTCGAAGAGGTTGGGGTCCGGCACCGACAGAGTGCCCGTCTCGCCGTAGACCTCGATCGGGGCCGCATCGCTGACCGGCGCGTCGAAGCTGAAGGTCACGGTCGACACCGCGCCGCCCACGTGCTCGAGGACCCCCGTCACATGGGTGTCGACCTCGACCGGGATGACCTCGCCCGCCCGCGGGCCGCTCGCGATGGTCCGCGTGTCCCGCGGTCGCGACGAGGCTCCCGACACCCGGGCGACCGGCCCGAGCAGGTGGAACAGCGTCGTCAGGTAGTACGGCCCCATGTCGAGGAGCGGCCCGCCGCCCTCGCGGTAGTAGAAGTCGGGGTGCGGATGCCATGCCTCATGACCCGCGGACACCCAGGTCGCCGTCGCCGCCACCGGTCGACCGATGGCGCCGGCCTTGAGGGCAGCATGCGCCGTCTGGACGCCCGTGCCGAGCACCGTGTCGGGGGCGCAGCCGAGCCACGCACGTCCGCGCGCCGCGACGACGCGCTGCGCGTCCGCGAGGGTCGCCGCGAGCGGCTTCTCCCCGAAGACGTCCTTGCCGGCGGCGAGAGCTTTCGAGGCGATCTCGGCGTGCGCGGCGGGAACGGTGAGGTTCAGGACGGTCTGCACCGCCGGGTCGGCGACGAGGTCGTCGACGCTGAGGGCGCGGCATCCGTCGATCCCGTTCGCGATCTCTTCGGCGCGCGCGTGGTCGAGGTCGGCGGTCGCGACGATCCGTACGTCGGGGTGGTCGCCGAGGGTGGCGAGGTACTGCGCCGAGATGACGCCGAGGCCGACTATTCCGATACCGTGCGGCTGGCCCACAGCAGTCCCCTTTCGATGATGGTGCGCGCCGACGGCTCCCGCAGGATGTCGGGGGTGTGACCCGGAGTGGCGACGAAGACGCGCCCCGCGCCCCATTCGCGGGTCCAGACGGCCGGCGACACGATCGGGCGATGCCACGGGTGATACGGCTGCACGGGGTGCGTGGTCGTGGCGAGGACGTCGTTCAGATCGTCGGTCAGCACCCAGTACTGCTCGGTGTCGAGGTCGAAGTCGCTCAGTCCGGCGGTGATCTCGTGACGGCGGCCGAGGTCGGTGATCTCGACGCGGTACGGGAGGTAGTTGTCTTCCTCGGTGCCGGGTCGCTCGTCGGGATGCCGACCCGGATGGGTGGCGAACTGCCCGCCGACGAGCTGCAGATAGTCCGACGACGCGCGGTACGAGTCGGCGATGCCCCCGTGCCATCCGGCCAGTCCCGCGCCGTTCGCGACGGCGGTGCGCAGCCCGGCGAGAGCCTCGCGAGAGATCTCCGACATCGTGACGCACTGCAGCACGAGGTCGGTCGCGGCCATCTCGTCGGCGTCGGCGTACACCTCGTTCGACTCGCTGACGCGGACGTCGAAGCCGTTGTCGCGCAGGAACGGCAGGAACAGCTCGGTCGCCTCGACCGGGTGGTGGCCGTCCCACCCTCCGCGCACGACCAGCGCTCGTCGATGGCTCATGCGTCCTCCTCGTCGTGGATGGATGCCACCCTCCCACGGCCCTCGCGGCGGGACACGAAGCTTTGCGCAAAAGTCCGCGGCATCCGGCACACTGGGACCGTGTCCCGCCCCACGCTCGCCCAGGTCGCGGACGCCGCGGGCGTGAGTATCGCGACGGTGTCGCGGGTGCTGCGCGAGCGCGGCGAGATCTCGCCGACCACGCGTGCCCGTGTGCGGGACGCGGCTGCCGCGCTCGGATACGGCGGAGGCGGACAGGGGCGTCCGCGCGCGGGGACCGCTCGGCTCATCGACCTCGTGATGGGGCGGTACGACGGTCCGTACAGCGAAGAGGTGGTCGTCGGCGCGCGCAAGGCCGCGACGCGTCTCGGGTACGACCTCGTCCTGACCGCCGAGCGGGACGACCCCGCCGATGACTGGCCCGCGCGCATTGCCGCGCGTGGCTCGGGCGGGGTCGTGCTGGGCCTGAACGTCCCGACGGCCCGCCAGTTCGCGCTGCTCGAGGCCGCGGCGATCCCGCTCGTGCTGTTCGAGCCCTCGTCGGAGTCGCGCGTTCCGCTCCCGAACGTCCGCACGACCGACCGCGCGGGCGGCGCGGACGCCGCGCGGCACCTGATCGACCGTGGCGCGCGTCGCTTCGTCGTGGTCGACGGCGCTCCCTCGTACCGGTGGGGTCGGGCGCGCGTCGAGGGCTTCGGCGCGGCGCTCGCGGAGATCGTTCCGGATGCCGTGCTCCGCCGCGTCGCGACCGGGTGGAGCGCCAGCGGCGCCCGGTGTGTGGTCCGCGCGGCCCTGACAGAACTGCCCGGTGACGGCTCCGTCGGTGTCTTCGCGTGTTCGGACGAGATGGCTGCCGGCGTGTACGCGGCGGCGGCCGATCTGGGGCTCCGTATCCCGGACGACGTGCTCGTCGTGGGCTTCGACGACGTCCGCGGCGCGCGCTGGCTCCGCCCGGCGCTGACCACGGTGCGTCAGCCGATCCGCGAGATGGCCGCGGCCGCGGTGGAACTGCTCGTGCAGCCGCCGGCGGGGGAGCCGACGACGATCGAGCTGCCGACGCGGCTGATCGTGCGGGGGTCGACGGGGTGAGGCGCGGTCGCAGCGGTCGCGGACGGTCTCGCGTCCGGGGTGCCGTGGACGCGCAGGTAGACCGGGGGACGCCCCGGTCGCCGCGGGCATCCGCGTGACGGGCGGAGGACGGGGGTGCGCCGGACGATCCCGTGGGGCGATTCATCCTCCGCTCGTCCCTGGACCTCCGCGCGTCACGCGCCGCCGCGCCGTCGCGCGCTAGGGTCGCGGAGTGACCTCGCGCCGTGCTCGTGCGATCACGCGGCTCGTCGCCGCGGCCATCGCGCTCATCGTCGTGCTGATCGCGTACGGACTGCGCTTCGCCGTCGGCGACGGCAATCCCTTCGACTTCTTCGGATACTTCACGAATCAGACGAGCAGTCTGACCGCTCTCGTGCTGATCGCGGTGGCGCTTCATCAGCTGCGTGGGGGTAGGGTTCCCGAGGCTCTGGCTGTCGCCTGGGGCGTCGGGACCGCCTGCCTCGTCGTCGTGGCGATCGTCTACAACACCCTCGTGCCCGGAACGGGATCGGCCCCGCCCTGGGTCAGCGCCATCCTCCACATCGTGTTCCCGGTGTTCGTCGTGGTCGACTTCGCCTCGGCCCCCGATCGTCCGCGCCTGCGCTGGAGAGCGCTCTGGTGGGTGCTCCCGTACCCGTGCCTCTGGCTCGCTGTCGTGCTCGTGCGCGGGCAGACGGACGGCTGGGTGCCCTACGGATTCCTCCTGCCCGAGCGCGGCCCGGTCTCGCTCGCGGCGCACGTGATCGGCATCCTGGCTCTCCTGATGCTCGCGGCGGCGGGCGTGTGGGGGCTGAGCCGGTGGCGGGTTCGACCTGACCCGCCCGTGGGGGCGTCGCGCTCCTGATCTTCTGCGCGCCGCGGCCGAAGAGGGCTTCTGTGCGAGTCGGTTCGGTGCGGGGGGCGCGAGCCCCACGAATCGGGCGGTGCTTCGACGACCTCAGCTCGTCGGATCGACGGATGCCGCGAGCCGGGCGACGTGCGCGGCGATACGTTTCGCCCGCAGGGCGTCGCTCGTCGCGGTGACCACCGGGTGCAGCACGGAGTACCTCTCGCTCTTGTTCAACGCCTCGAAAGCACGAGCCGCTTCGGGGACGGCATCCAGGGCCGCCCGCAGGTCGGGCGGAACCTCGATCGTGGCGGACCCCGCGTAGGCGCGGTCCCAGCGGCCGTCGGCCTGAGCGCGCGCGATCTCGTCGGCGCCGCGCGGACGGATGCGCCCCTCCGCGATGAGGCGGGCCACGATGTCGACGTTCCGCGTGGACCACATCGACCGGGTGCGCCGTGGGGTGAAGTGCTGGCGGAAGGTCGCGGCATCCCGGGACTGCTTGCGCCCGTCGATCCATCCGCTGCAGAGCGCCTCGTCGAGGGCCTCGGCGTAGGTGAGTGAGGTGGGCTCGGTCGTACCCTTCTTCGCCAGCACGAGCCAGACGCCGTCGCTCGCGCTCTCGTTCGCGTCGAGCCAGTCGCGCCAGTGCGCGGCGTCGGTGACGGTGAGTTCGGGTGGGTCGGCCACGGGCGCCTCCTCGTGCGGGGTGTGTGAGGAGGGTAGTGCGGGGGTCCGACATCACGCCGCGGCGGGGCACGATGTACCCGCGATCACCTTTGGCGGGCGCTCAAGTCGCTCGAGAATCGTTTGAACGCGAAACGGCCCCGCCCGGTGCGGGCGGGGCCGAATCATCGCGTCAGTGCTGCCCGGGTGTCCTGCCGGTGAGCTTCGCCGCCTCGCGGTCGTTGGCGGACCAGACGTAGGCGACGACGCCGAGGACCGCGGCGGGCGCGAGGGCGGACAGCAAGAACAGCCCGATCCCCGCCCACAGCCCCTCGTTCGCGAACGTGGGGCTCACGGCGAAACCGATGCCGACGAGGACGAGAGTCGCGACGAGAAGCAGCCGGTTGCGATGCGTGCGGGTCATGGTTATCCCCCTCCGGGGTGCGAGACAGGTCGGCAGATTACCTGGCTGTACGCCGGTCCGGTAGGCCCGTCGGTGAAGTACACCCACAGTTCGTCATTACCGGGGCAGAACCCGTTGCCCGCGACGTACTCGTTGGCGATGGTCACCGCGAAACCCGCCACGATCCCCATCGGCGGGCTGAGCAGCCCGATGGCGGCCACGAGGCCGTAGGCCGTACCGTTCTTGATCGCGCGCTGGTCTGCGTTGTTGAAGGAGATGTATGTGCCCTCCCCGTCGCTACCGACCGCAAGATACGGAGAGATGGTGCCCGGTGCCGGCGGGACGACGCGACCGAAGTCGCCTTCGGCAAAGTGGTAGACGTTGACCGTTCGTCCCGCGTCGTCGATCCTGACGTCGAACGGGATGCCCGCCTCCTGGAACGCGGCGTGGGCCTCGCGAACCTGCTCCGTCGTGATGGTCGGGGCGGTGGTGTCCGCGACGGCCGATGCGGGTACAGGTTCGGTGTCCGAGGCTGTGGCCGGGGCCGCTGCCAGCGTCGACAGAGTGAGGGCGGCGGCCGCCGCCGCAGCTGCTGACCACCCCAGCTTCCGCTTCGTCGGTGTGATGACCGTGTTACGCATGTGAGCTTCCTCGCTTTCCATGGTTCGTGTTTCTCACGGCTTCGACGTTTCACCTCTCCAGGGAGAACATCTCGTGAGCTCAGGAAGCGTCCAGGGAATATCCATCGGGCATGCACGAGATGTCCCCCAGACGGGGGACGAACGTTTGCGCACGAGTATTCGGAGGGGTAGCCTCCGGCCTCCGCCCTCATGACCGCTGGGGGTGCCGCGGAGATGTTCGAGGCGGCCCAAGGCTTCGATTCACGGCAACACGAAAGCCGCTTCGCAGCGCGCGGAGCCTCGGGCGGCAGGGGCCCACCCGCCGCGGATCGGTTCCTACGGCACCCACGCGAAAGGTCCGCCACCCCGGCTGCGCCGGAATGTCGGACCTTTGGAGGGGCTGACGGGAATCGTCCCCACCGCCCCTCCACGCGCTGCTTCGCGCCGCGCGGAGCCTCCGGCGGCGTGGGCCCACCCAAGGCTTCGATTCGCGGCAACACGAAAGCCCTCCCGAACGGCCTGCGGCCGCCCGTGAGGGCTTTGAGGGGCTGACGGGAATCGTCCCTACCGCCCCTCCACG